>JAKSPZ010000001.1 GCA_024404395.1 Clostridia bacterium
GGTGCCCATGCCGTCCATGATCAGAATGGATCTGGTGCCGTTGCGCTCGCCGAACCAAATGCCCTCAAAGAATGCAAAGTCCGCTGCTTCCGCACAGGCGACGGCGCAGAGCATCAGGACCAGCAGCATGCAAAGGATCTTCTTCATACAAAAAACCTCCCAATGTATTTATACTTTAGACGTGTGTGTGCGTCCATGGTTCCCGAATGCAAAAATATCTCCCGCCGAAGTAGGCGGGAGAATGGGGGAGAGACGATGCTTACTGCATTCTCTCGGGATAGTACTTGATGTTGGCTTCTTCCACCCAGACAGCGACCTGTGCCTCGTAGGCAGCCTGCTGCTTCTGAGCGCGGATCTCGGACACGATGCCCTCGCGGACGGTCTCCTGCGGGACGGCGCCGGACTCGATATCGCCGTAGTAGTACAGAATGTGTACGCCGCTGACGGTGTGGACCACGGTGCTGACCTGACCGGGCTGTTCCATGACCATGGCCGCCTCGGTGAACTCGGGGCTGTACAGCTCGGAGCCGCCGGCAACGGGGTAGCCCTGGCTCTTCACGGGCTCGGTGTTCATGCCTTCGTCCTCGTTGTACTTCTCAATGAGGGACTCAAAGCTTGCGCCTGCGGTGTATTCTGCGATGATGGACTCGGCGCGGGCGTCCAGATCGACGTACAGCGCGTCCAGCTGACCCTGCAGCTCGGCGATCTTCTCGGCGTCGTTGGTGGGATCCAGCATGAGGATCTCTTCGGTCAGATCGGCAGCCATTTCCATATCATCGGGGTTGGTGAAGCCCAGCATGATCTGCTTGACGGCGCGATAGCCGGTGGGATTGTAGACGATGAGCTGATCGGACATGATGGCGTACTCGTACTCGGCATGGTCGCTCTCGAAGAGGGACTGCTGAGAAGAGAGCAGGTTGGCGTAGCCGGCGGCGATCTCGTCATCGGTGACGGTGATGTCGCTGCCGACGTAGTCGTACAGCTTCTGGATCCAGAAGGTCTCGGTCTCCTGCGCTTCCAGGCTCTCCACGGTGATGCCGATGGAGGCGAGGTAGTCGCTGACGGCGGCCGCGGCGGCATCCGCGTCCATGCCGGTGGTGTCGATGGCGGCGGCGTAGAAGGCGGCCTGCTCATCGTAGATGGCCTGCGCGTTGGCCTTGATCGCGGCAACGTCGTCATCGGTCATGGCGGTGAGACCCAGGGATTCGGCCTTGGCATAGAGCACATGGTCGCATGCCAGGGTGGTCAGGACCTCCTGCAGGATGGCGGCGGTGTCGGTGGCGGTATCGTTGAAGCCGAAGGCCAGGTTGGCGATGCGCTCGTTGTAGGGCTCGACGACCTCGTTGCTCATGACGGTGCCGCCTTCAAACTCGGCGACGACCACGGGCGCGGCGGGGGCGGTCATCATGCCCTCGATGCCGGTGTCGGTCCAAAGGGCGTCGGTGTTGTCGCCGCCGAAGTTGCCGCTCAGATCGCCGAACTCATCGGTGAGGTCGGAATCGTCGAAGATCCACTGCTCGGTACCTTCCTGAGTCTCGGTGTAGCCGGCCAGAGAAAGGGTGTTGGTGAGGCGGGTGATCTCCGCATTGGCCGCTTCCAGCTCGGTGCGGTAATGATTGGTATTGTTGGCGATGACATATCCTGCCAGACCGCCCAGGAAAAGTGCGACGACGGTAACGACGGCAACCACGCCTCCGGGCACGCCCTTGGGGCGGCGACGACGGACGGGACGCTTTCCTGTGGTGGTATGAAGTTTCTTTTCAGACATAATAGTATCCTCCTGTACATCCACAGTATATCACAAGTCGAGGGGTTTCTGTTTCTATTCCCAAAGATGGCATAGAAAAGCCGAATCTTTGTCAAATTTTGGGCGTATAATGGTGGATGAAACTGATTATAGGAGGCAGAACCATGGCGCTTCTGCATGTTGATTTCTTTTCGCGGGTGCTGACGCTGGACGTCCGCATGGATGTGATCCTGCCCGAGCCGGACAAGGGACAGATCGGCATGGCGGGCAAGGACGACGGTGTGCCCATCCGCACCCTTTATCTGCTCCACGGCATGTCCGACGATCATACCATCTGGCAGCGCAGGACCTCTATTGAGCGCTACGCCGCCGAGCGCGGCATCGCGGTGATCATGCCCACCACGGAACTGGGCTGGTATACGGATATGCACATGGGTCCCAAATACTTCACCTTCCTGACGGAAGAGCTGCCGCAGATCTGCCGCAATATGTTCCCGCGCCTCTCAAAGCGCCGTGAGGATACCTTCGTCTGCGGACTGTCCATGGGCGGTTACGGCGCCATCAAGTGCGCCCTGCGCGCCCCCGAGGTCTTCAGCAAGGGTGCCAGCCTGTCGGGTGCATTGGACGCCGCGGCGCATGCCAAGCGCGGTCTGGATGCCGATGTGCGCGTCTGGAAGGGCTATTGGACCGACGTTTTCGGACCCGACCCCACGGGCTCCGTGGACGATCTCTACGCCGCGGCGGAAGAGATGAAGGACAGCCCCCTGCGCCCCGATCTCTATATGTGGTGCGGCACGGAGGACTATCTGTATAAGCAGAATACGGCTTATCGGGATCATCTGAGAAAGCTCGGCTACAACCTTAAATATGAAGAGGACCACGGCATCCACGCCTGGCAGTACTGGGATAAGTGGGTCATCAATGCCATGGACTTCATGCTCGGGGAGGCGGAATAATGGCGCGGATACAGATCGGGTTCTATTCCTCCGCACTGGGAAAGTGCGTCAGCTGCACGGTGGTCATGCCCGAACCGAAGAACGATGTGCCGCTGAAGACCGTCTATCTCTATCACAATCTCATGCGCAACGGTTCCGCCTGGACCCGCTTCACCTCCATCGAGCGCTATGCCACGGAATACGGCATCGCTGTGGTCATGCCCGACCTCTGGCTGAGCAGCGCAAGAAATATGCCCCACGGCGAGGCGTATTATACCTTCCTGTCTCAGGAACTGCCCGACGCCATGGAGAACTTCTTCAATCTCTCCCGCAAGCGCGAGGACACCTTCATCGCGGGCTGCTCCATGGGTGCCTATGCCGCCATGCAGGTGGGGCTGCGTCCCCCCGAGCGCTTTGCAGCCATCGGCGGACTGTCCAGCGGACATCTGAACTACACGGGCTTCATCGGTCGCTATGACGATCGCGGCATCTCCCTGCTGGACATCTCCTACGGCAGCCGCGCGGAACACGACGCCGAGGACGCCCGCTTCAACGAAGTGGTCAAGCAGGGCATCACGCCCGCCCCGAGGGTCTTCCTCGCCATCGGCAAGCAGGATACCATGCTGCGGGAGGTCACCCTCCGCGCCCGCGACGTCTTTGAATCCATCGAGGGCAACCCCTATGACTTTATGTTCGAAGAGCCCGAGGGCGGTCATGACTGGCAGTTCTGGGATGCGCACATCTGCGATTTCTTCGATTATTGCGGCCTGAAGCGCGGCCGCCCGATGCTGTGATGATTACGGGCACCGTAGTCCACGGCAAGGCACTGGGGCGGACCATCGGCTTTCCCACGGCGAATATCCTGCCCGATCCCCAGTGCACGGATCTGGGTCCCTTCGGCGTGTACATCGCCGAGATCGTCATCGAGGGGGACGAGAAGGTCTACGGCTGCATGGTCAACCGCGGCAGCCATCCCACCGCACCCGGCGGCGATATGACCATCGAGGCCTACATCTGTGCCTTCGATCGGGACATCTACGGCAAGCGCGTCACCGTCACGCCCCGCAGCTTCATCCGCCCCGAGACCACGTTTCCGTCTCTGGACGCGCTGAAGGCGCAGCTCACAAAAGATCGTCGCACAACTATGGACTACTTCGGAATCGAATAAAAAACAAGACCTCCCGTGAGCAGCGGGAGGTCTTTATGCCTTCATCTGTAACTGACCCATTCCCTGAGCGAGGGTGGGGCGGGCGGCGGCTGAGCGTCGGTCTGCTCTGAGCTGTGGGACCGTCCGTCGCCCGATTACGAGAGCAGTATACATCGGGAAACAGAAACTGTGGGCGATATGGCATAATTCGTCGGTTTTTTGGAATATTCCGCAGGTTTTACAGATCAAAAAAGTTAGCGGCAACTAAGTATTGATTATTTCAAATCAATACCGTATAATACGGATGTGGACTATGTCCATTCATAGAATAATCGGAGGTACATCACAATGGCATATGTTATCAGCGACGAATGCGTAAAGTGCGGCGCCTGCGCCGAGGAATGCCCCGTCAGCGCAATCTCTGAAGGCGACGAGAAGTACGTCATCGATGCAGATACCTGCATCTCCTGCGGCGCTTGCGCCGGCAGCTGCCCCGTTGGTGCTCCCGCAGAAGCATAATCGAACGGCAGAAAAAACGCTCCTCCCCATCGGGAAGAGCGTTTTTGTTTTGTCTTTTTAAGCCATGGCGGCCTTGAAGGCGTTCAGCAGATCGCTGTACTCCTCATAGGCGGGACGGTCGGGATAGGCGGCCTTGATGGCGTCGGTGGTGCGGAAGCGGAAGCCTGCCTTGCCCGCCTCGATCATGGCGAGGTCGTTGAAGCTGTCACCGGCGGCGATGGTCTCGTAGCCGATGGACTGCAGGGCGCGGACGGTGGTCAGCTTGGACTTCTCACAGCGCATGGTGTAGCCGGTGATCTCGCCGTCGGGGGCGACTTCCAGCGTGTTGCACATGATGGTGGGCATGCCGAGCTTTGCCATGAGGGGACCTGCGAACTGTTCGAAGGTGTCGGAGAGGATCAGCACCTGACAGGTGGCGCGCAGCTCATCCAGGAAGGCTTTGGCGCCGGGCAGGGGATCGATCTTGGCGATGGTCTCGCGGATCTCCTTCAGACCCAGACCGTGCGCCTTCAGGATGGCGATGCGATACTTCATCAGCTTGTCGTAGTCGGGCTCGTCGCGGGTGGTGCGCTTCAGCTCGGGAATGCCGGTGGCCTCCGCAAACGCGATCCAGATCTCGGGTACCAGTACGCCTTCAAGGTCCAAACATGCCATATACATAGGAGAGAGCCGCCGAGTTTGAGTGAAGCTATCCTACCACGCGCCGGGTGGATTGTCAACAGCGGGGGGACGGGATAAGTGCTTTGATGTTGAATATCAAATTCCCTCTTGGCTTTAGCACGTTAATATGGTATCTTATCTACATCACAAAAATCATTGGAGGATAACACACAATGAAGCGCATTCTTTCTGTTCTTATCGCACTGGTGCTCGTTCTGAGCATGACCGCTTTCGCAGAAGCAAGTGACATGGCCTACGTCCAGGAAAAGGGCGTTCTGGTCGTCGGTATCACCGATTTCGAGCCCATGGATTACAAGGACGAGAACGGCGAGTGGATCGGCTTCGATGCTGACGTTGCCGTCGCTTTCGCAGAGTCCCTCGGCGTTGCCGTTGAGTTCGTCGAGATCGACTGGGACAACAAGGTCCTCGAGCTGGACAGCCAGGCCATCGACTGTGTCTGGAACGGCATGACCCTGACCGCTGAGGTCACCGAAGCCATGGAGTGCTCCGTTGCATACTGCAACAACGCTCAGATCGTTATCGTTCCCGCCGACAAGGCCGATGAGTATTCCACCATCGAGAGCCTCGCAGGCCTGAACTTCGCCGTTGAAGCCGGTTCCGCCGGTGAAGCCGAAGCAGAAGCCAACGGCTTTGCTTACACCCCCGTCAAGGCCCAGGCCGACGCTCTGATGGAAGTTGCCGCCGGCACCTCCGACGCCGCGATCATCGACTCCCTGATGGCAGCCGCCATGGTCGGTGAAGGCACCGGCTACGAAGCCCTGACCTACACCGTTCCCCTGAACAGCGAAGAGTACGGCGTTGGCTTCCGCAAGGGTTCCGATCTGGCCGCCGCTCTGAACGATTTCTTCGCCGCTGCCTACGCCGATGGCTCCATGGCAGTTTGGGCAGAGACCTACGGCATCACCGCCGCTCTGATTCCCCAGGCATAATCGATCCACAGAACCGAAATAGAAGAGCGGTTTAACCGCTCTTCTATTTGTGCGTGAAGGAGTAATCTCATGGCTTTGATAATGGAACAGATGCCCATCGTCCTGCGTTCGCTGAACGTGGGCTTTCTGCAGACACTGAAGCTGTTCATCGTGACGTTGATCGGCGCGCTGCCGCTGGGTCTGGTCATTTCCTTTGGCTCCATGTCGAAGGTCAGCCCGCTGCGCTGGCTGACCCGCTTCGTCATCTGGGTCGTTCGCGGCACCCCGCTGATGATCCAGCTGCTCATCATCTACTATTTCCCCGGACTGGTCCTCAAGAAGCCCATCTGGGGCGGCGGTGAAGCAGGTCGATTCCTGGCGGCGTCCGTGTCTTTCATCCTGAACTATGCCTGCTATTTCGCCGAGATCTACCGCGGCGGCATCCAGAGCATCTCCAAGGGACAGACCGAGGCAGGTCTGGTGCTGGGTATGACCCGCGGCCAGATCTTCTTCCGCGTGACCCTGCTGCAGATGATCAAGCGCATCGTGCCGCCCATCTCCAACGAGATCATCACGCTGGTCAAGGACACTTCTCTGGCGCGCATCATCGCACTGCAGGAGATCATCTGGGCAGGTCAGGCGTTCCTGAAGGGCTCTCAGGGCATTTCGGGCGCCATCTGGCCGCTGTTCTTCACGGCGGTGTATTACCTGCTGTTCAGCGGTCTGCTGACTATTATCCTGGGCGGTCTGGAGCGCAAGCTCGACTACTTTAAGTGAGGAGGGGGAGAGAATATGGCGATCCTTGAAGTCAATAATCTGGCCAAGAGCTTCGGAAATACCAAGGTTCTGAAGGACATCTCTTTCTCTCTGGAGAAGGGCAATGTGCTCTCCGTACTGGGCTCCTCCGGCTCCGGCAAGACCACCCTGTTGCGTTGTCTCAACTTCCTTGAGACCGCCGACCACGGCACCATCCGCGTCCGCGACGAGCTGCTCTTCGACGCCGACGATGCCCGTACCACCCGCGAGCGTGAGATCCGCCGCAAGCGCCTCCACTTCGGTCTGGTCTTCCAGTCCTTCAACCTCTTCCCTCAGTATACGGCACTGCAGAACGTCATGCTGCCCTGCCAGCTGCTGGCGAAGGAGGAAGAGAATTACAAGGTCAGAAAGAAGCAGATGTTCGCGGAGATCGCAGCCAATGCCCACGATCTGCTGAAGACCATGGGACTGGCCGAGCGCGAGGGCTATTATCCCCATCAGCTCTCCGGCGGACAGCAGCAGCGCGTGGCCATCGCCCGCGCCCTTGCCATGAAGCCCGACATCCTCTGCTTCGATGAGCCCACCTCCGCACTGGACCCCGAGCTCACGGGCGAGGTGCTTCGTGTCATCCGTGACCTGAAGGGCGGCGACCGCACCATGATCATCGTTACCCACGAGATGGCCTTTGCCCGCAACATTTCCGACCGCATCATCTTCATGCACGACGGCTACATCGAGGAGACGGGCACCCCCGAACAGGTGTTCGATCATCCCAGAAGCGAACGTGCCAAGGCGTTCTTCTCCAAGAGCCTCGAAGAGATCTGACACACAAAAAACCCGCCGAAAATACGGCGGGTTTTTAACATACTGTTTACTGTTATGACACAATTGATATCACCTCAATGTAGCCTAATATGTAGAAAAAGGATCACTGAAAGAACAAGAAGGCAAAACGTCGGCAGATCAAGCGCAGAAGACGCAATATGACCCCCGTGTTGATGGCATGTATCTGTATCGTTATTCTTGCCATCGTGGTGCTCGTCCTGTGGCTCAAGGTCAGCGGTATGGAGCAGTTGCCCCAGCCTCAGAATCAGCCTCAGGTGATCCTCACCCTGCCGCCCACGGAGACGCCCGTCCCCACCGAGGCACCCACTGCGGAGCCTGTTGTGGAGGAGGCGACGCCCGAGCCTACCGAGGCGCCCGCAGAGGAACTGACCTTCGGCGGATTGGCCATGACCTATGAGTATCTGCCCGTTATCCATTCCGGTCCCTCCGACAGCCGACGCGTCGCCATCACGGTCGACGACTGCTTCCAGCTGGAGAACATGAAGACCATCGCCAGTCTGGCTTACCAGAAGGGCGGTCGCCTGACTTTCTTCCCCATCGGTGAGAACATCGTCAAGCCCGGCATGGCGGACATCCTGAAGACGCTGGTCGCCAACGGCTTCGAGATCGAGAACCATACCTACGGTCACGAGCGCATCTTCCGCATGGAGCATGCCGAGATGGCGTCTCAGATCTGGAACAACACTTACGCCCTTGCCCACGCGCTGGGTGTGTACTATCATCCCCACTTCTTCCGCTTCATGGGCGGCGACGGCGAATATGACCAGCGCAGCCACGACTATTTGAAGCAGCTGGGCTATGTCGGCGTTGCGGACTGGTCCATCTCCGGTTCCGACGCCACTCAGGAGATGCTGATGAACGCGCTGAAGCCCGGCGCCATCTTCCTCTTCCACACCACCGACCGCGATACCGAGATGCTCAAGTGGTTCATCCCGTACTGCGTGGAACAGGGCTACGAGCTGGTGACCATGAACACTCTGCTGGGCTATCCCGAGAACGAGATGACCGATATTTCCACCCTGCCCGCCGGCGTCCCCGCGCCCCGCGAGTACACCGTTGAGTACATCACCCAGAAGCCCGGCGACTACTCCTGGTCCGTGGTGCTCATCCAGCGCCGACTGGTGGAACTGGGCTACCTCACCGACACCAACGGCAAGGCTTGCGACGGTGTTTACGGCAACGGTACCGCCGAGGCGGTCCGCCGCTTCCAGGGCGACAACGGTCTGCTCATGACCGGTGAAGCCGATCCCGACACCCAGAAGAAGCTCCTGGAGGGCTGAGCGTGAAAGAATATGAAGTCATGATCGAATCGATCAACCCCTGCGGCGGCGCGAGACACGCCATCAAAGAGTTCGTGGACGTTGAGACTGATTCGCCCGAGGCTTATGTCCGCAGCAACAGCCCGTTCCCCGTCATGGAGATCACCGCCAACGCCGACGGTGACACGGTCATCATCACAGGCAATGACGCGGGCTACCGCAAGAAGTACACCTTTTCCTGATAATCAGCGCTGCATACTTGCTATGTAGCGCTTTCTTTATACGATTATTGTCGCATATTCCGCACACATTTCCGAATGTTCTGTCAAATTGGTAGGGTATAATGTATTCACCAAACCATCCGAATCAAGGAGTGGCAGAACATGAAGAAACGCATCGTTGCATGGCTTCTGGTCATGATGCTGATCATATCCGCCTGTCCCGCCATGGCGGCCAAGGCGACCATAAAATTCCCCATTCAGGTGGGCATGCTGCACGTGGGCGATTCCGTCACCCTGACGCCGAAGCTCCGCAATGTCCGCATGCGCGACCTGCGATGGGCCTCCTCCGATCCCACCGTGGCGACCATGAACGGCAATCGCCTGACCGCGGTGAAGGAGGGCATCGCTATCGTCGGCGCATGGGGCAAGGGTGCCACCGCTTTCTGCGGCGTGGTCGTCCTGCCGAACGCCATCGATCTGGCGGTCGGTGATACCTACAGCCTCCCCGCCAACGGCTACCTGCAGTATGCCTCCAAGGACAGCAATATCGCCACCATCGACGCAAACGGCGTTGTGGCGGGCATGTCCGCGGGCTCCACGCTGGTGGGTATCAAGTTCGGCAAGGCCATCGGCACGGTGATCGTCAACGTCTACGGCGGCTCCGCGCCTTCTGTCGAGACCCCTGCGGTGACGCAGTCCGCCGCCGCGTCTCTGCCCTGCGCCTCCGAGACCAACAAGATCGTCCTCGTCGAGTACGCGGGCAACGCCAAGGCCACGGTGTCCTTCCATGAGTGCATCAACGGCGTCTGGACGGAGCTCGGCCGCACGGGCGGCTACGTGGGCCTCAACGGCATCGACAAGACCCGTGAGGGCGACAAGCGCACGCCTACGGGCACCTTCAACCTCACCACGCCCTTCGGCATCGCCGACGATCCCGGCGCGGCACAGCCCTATCTGAAGGTCACCAAGTACCATTACTGGTGCGGTTCCTCCGGCTCCGAGTATTACAATCAGCTGGTGGATACCCGCATCGTGTCCCGCATGTGCACCTCCGATGACGAGCACCTCATCGACTACGGCGGATACTACGATTACGGCATGTTCATCGATTACAACGTGTCGGGCACCGCGGGTCTGGGCTCCTGCATCTTCATCCACTGCATGGGCGGCAAGGCCAGCACCAACGGCTGTATCGCCATCCCCAAGGACTATATGAAGACCCTCATCCGCTGGGCGGGTCCCAACACCAAGATCGTCATCCGCTGACCGCCGTACCATCGATAATTTACACAACGGCGTTGACAAACATCCCGTTTCGGTTGTAGTATGCAACTATCATCGATACGGGGTGTTTTTATGTCTGAAAATCGTAAGGGCGCGCTTTTCGTCGCGCTGGCGGCGATCTCCTGGAGTTTTGCGGGGGTATTGTGCAAGTACCTGCCCTGGAGCTCTCTGACCTTAAACGGCTTCAGAAACCTCGTGGCGACGATCCTGCTGATCATCTCCCGCGGCACATGGAAGGTGAAGCTCTCCAAGGGCAACTGTCTGGGTGCGCTGGGCGTCATGGGCACTTCCCTGACCTTCATGCTGTCCACCAAGATCACCAGTGCCGCCAATGCCATAGTCATTCAGTATGCCATGCCCGTCTTCGTGGTGCTGTTCTGCTGGCTGTTCTACAAGCAGGTGCCCACCAAGGGGAACATCATCACCGTGCTCGTCATCCTCTTCGGCGTTTTCCTGTGTTCCGCGGAGGGCATGGGCAACGGCGCCATCGTAGGCGACCTGCTGGCGCTGGTCTCGGCGGTCACCTTCGCCCTCGTGTTCTTCTGCTCCAAATTGCCCGATACGGACGCGCAGAGCTATTCCTATCTGGGTCTCATCCTCGGCATTCCCTTCAGTCTCGCAGCGTTCTGGGATCCCAATTTTGTGATCGCGCCGCAGTATGTCCTGAGTGTGGTGGGCATGGGCTTTGCGCTGGCTTTCGGCTATATCTTCATCGCCAAGGGACTGTCCCGCACCTCGCCTCTGACGGCGGCGATCCTCGCGAACATCGAGCCCGTGCTCAATCCCGTGTGGGTCTTCCTGTTCCTGGGCGACGCGCCCGGGGTGCTGACCATCGTCGGCGCCGCCATCGTCCTGATCACCGCGACGATCTACTCCGTCAAAAGCAAATAAATAAAAGCACCGAGCGATCGGTGCTTTTTTTGTGCCTCAAATGACGATGGTCTCGCCGTAACGGGGTGTGACGGCGTTCACGCCTTCGAGCTTCGGCGGCGGGCAGAAGTGTGACATGGGCGGGAAGGCGTTGTCGAAGTGGGTGAACATGACCTGCTTCGGCTTCAGCACAGCCAGTGCCTTGCGGCATTCGGCGGGGATGTCCGCGGCGCCCTGCACGGGCAGGCATAGTAAGTCCGCGCCGATAGGGTAGGTCTCGCCCTCGGCGATGCCAAGAGAGCCCATCACGCCCACGGTCTTGCCTTCGGCGCTGACGGTGTAATACAGCGTCTGTCCGCCTTCGGGCATGGACAGATGCTGCGCCAGGATCTTTACCAGATTAGGAAAATAGCGGATGATGTCGAAGGAGCAGACGGTCTTCAGCGCCAGTTTCCGCCCGGGAACGGCGTGTTTGCCGCGATAGATGCGAACGGTCATGCCGCCGATCTCAAGCGTCTGCCCGTCGGCAATCGTTGTCAGCCGATCGTCCGCGCCCCACTTCTTCTCGTAATTCGCCTTTGCCACACTGCCCAGCCACACCCGCGTCCTGTGAGCGGCATCCGCCTTCAGCAGGTCGGGGACGGTGAGCAGGTGATCGAAATGCCCGTGGGTGAGGATGATGTCATCCACGCCCTTGTAGTCATCGAGGGAATTGGGATTGGTGGCGTGGGGGAACTGCAGGAAAGGATCGAACAGGACCGCGCCAGATGCGCTTTCGATCTTCACGGACGCTGTGCCGAGCCATGTGACTTTCATATTGGCCCTCCGAAAAAAGGCCCTCCCTGAACGGGAGGACCATGCGTTTTTACTCGACCAGCAAACGATAATTATCGCCCATCATGGTTACGATCTCGTTGAAAGACTCGCGCATGCGGCGATAGGCGGAATCGCTCATGCCTGCGGGCGGATTGTCGTAATACTTGGCGGAAGAGAGGATCTGGACCTGATTGTCGTGGATCCAGCAGTAGGTGGGGATGTAGCCGATGTTCACCGTGGCGAAGGAGCCGTCGGGCTGTTCCTGAACGGTGAACTCAACGATGATGCCCGCGTCGGTGTACTGTACGGTGTGGCTGGACAGGAAGTTGCCCAGGGAGAAGATACAGAACACATCGCGAACGGAACCGTCCTCGTTGGTGACCTGTGCGTTGGCCATCTGCTGCACCATGTGGGAATGGCTGCCGAGGATGATGTCGGCACCCGAGGTGGCGAGACGCCAGGCGTACTTCTGCTGATTGGAGTCGGGCTCACGGACGTACTCGTCGCCCCAATGGGGGAAGGCGATGACGACCTCGGCACCCGCCTCGCGGAGCTTGCGGATGTCACCCGCGATGTCGGACTTGTACAGATAGGGCACGCCGTAGATCTGCGCATCCTGAGAGCAGGCGCGCTCCATGGTGTTGGTGGTGTGGGTATAGGCCACAAAACCGAACTTGATGCCGCCGATCTCGTAGATGACGGGGGTGTTGCGCTCTTCCTGAGTGCGGTAGGCGCCGACGTGACCGAATTCCGCGCGCTCGACCCACTCGACGGTGTTCTTCATGCCGTCGAACCAGCGGTCCAGCATGTGGTTGTTGGCGAGGGTGACGAAGTCGTAACCCGCGTCCTTCATGGCCAGCAGCAGCGTCTCGGGGCTGTTGAACATGGGATAGCCCGAGTAGGCCTTGCCGTTGTACTTGCCGATGGTGGTCTCCAGATTGCCCATGGTGTAGTCCGCGTTGCGCAGAGAATCGCCGATGAGGGAGAAGCTGGAGGTGAAATCGTAGCCGTTGCCGTTGCCCATGGCCTTGGCCATGGCCAGCTGTTCGTCGGTGACCATGATGTCGCCCGTCACGCGGAAGCGGACGGAGCGCAGACCGTTGGCGTCCACGGTGGTGGTGACGCTGGGCACCACGGGGATCTCGGTCACGACAGCGGGCAGTTCGCCGCCCTGATCGTCGGGCTCGGTGATCTCCGTGACGTCGGGCACATCCTGCGGCTCGGTGTCCACAGGCGTGACGTCCTGAGGTTCAACGTCGATGGGCTCCACATCCACGGGCGCGACGTCCTGAGGCTCGGGATCCGACATGATCGGCGCCTCGGTGACCTCCGGTGCGGGAGTGGGCGTTGCGGATACGATGACGTTGGGCTTGGGCTTGGGCTGCAGGGCGATGACCAGTATGACGGTCAGCAGAATGGCGACCGCGGCGATGACGCTGATGCCGATGATCGTCTGACGGCGGCGGCGCTGCTTCATCAGCTCGTACTGGCGGCGCGTCATCGGACGGCGCGCGGCGGACGGACCGCTCTGCGTCGGACGCTGTGGCGCTCTGCTCTGGGGTCTTCTGTTAGGGGATCGCTGCATTGCGCTAATTCTCCCTTATTCCTTGTCTTCGGTCTTGGCCGCGTCGTTGGCGACGGGGGTGATCTCGATGGTCTCGGTCTCTGCGGGGGCTTCGGGCTTCACGCCTTCGAAGTCATGGCCGCACATGATGCAGAAGCGGTCCTTGCGGGGAGTGCCGCAGTTGGGGCAGAATTCCTTCTCGGGGGCTGCGGGTGCGGGAGCGGGCTCGGGCTGGGGAACTACGATCTCGGGCATCTTGGAGCCGCAGGCGGAGCAGAAGGCATTGCCGGCGGGCATGGCGGCGCCGCAGTTGGGGCACACGCGGTTGCCGCGGGCGATGTTGATCTTCTCTTCCAGAGCGGCGATGCGCTCGAGGCTGGCCTTGACGGCTTCGGCTTCGGCGTCGGGGGACTGATCGGTCTCACCGGTGTACAGCGCGTAGCTGGCGCGTCCGAGTGCGGTGAACAGCTTTTCCAGGTTGGCCTTCTCGCGCTTCAGTTCGCCATTGAGGCGGCCGACTTCGACGCCTTCCTGAGTCTTGCTTTCGACGGAATCTGCGATCTTGGAGATGCGCTTGCCCAGATCATTGAAGAATGCCATGATAAAATCCTCCGTTTCTTTAGTTCACGATTGATTATGCTTCGGCGACCTGACGGACGTAGTCGGCGTATTCCTCCGCCAGACCCAGGTCCCACAGGAAGGAGCAGGAAAGATACTTGTCGCGGATATCGCGGGAACCGACGTACGCGCTGACGGTGTCGTCGATGGAGATGCCCAGATCGCTGGGGCGGGTGGGCATGCCCAGACCGCGCATGAGGCCGATGAGCTTGTCGTAGTCGGGCAGCTCTTCCTTGATGATGGTGAGGATCTTGTCCCAGTTCGCGATCAGGTTGTCCAGACGCTTGGCGTGACGGGCGGGATCGTTCTTGTGGGTCTTGTCCTCGATGGCGATGATCTCGTCGGAAGTCTTGCCGAAGATGCGGCGGACCTGAGCTTCCCAGGCGGCGCGGTCGAAAGCCTTCATGTGGGCTTCGGCCTTGGCGCGGTCGGGAATGATCTCGGGGACCTTCTGATAGATCTTCATGGACAGCACGGTGCCCACGCCGACCTGAATGCCGTGGAGATCGTAGGGCTGATTGCGCTCCAGCGCCATCATCTCCCACATGTGAGAGAAGTAGTGCTCCAGACCCGAGGCGGGGCGGGAGATCTCGGCATAAGCCATGCCGATGCCGGCGATCATGAGACCCTCGGCGATGGCCTGAATGGCGTCGGGATCGCGGGCGGGGATGCCGTCGGCGCCGTCGACGACCTTCTTGATGGCCGCGCGCATGAGGCTTGCGATGTTCTCGCAGTAGTACTCACCCGTGACCAGATGAGAGATGCGCCACTCGCACACGGCGATGTACTTGGCGACCATGTCGCCCAAGCCTGCCCACAGCATGCGCATGGGGGCCTGTGCCATGATCTCGGAATCCAGCAGGATGCCGCTGGGGCAATGGTTGTACAGGGACACCTTGACGTGATTGACTTCCATGGAGGCGGAGTTGGAAGCGTAGCCGTCCATGGAGGGGGCGGTGCCGACGATGGCGCTCTCGATGCCGATGGCATGGGCGACCACCTTGCACAGGTCATTGATGACGCCGGAACCAACGCCCAGGATCAGGTCGCAGGTGGGGTCGTAGTGCATGATGATGCTGCCGGTCTCCCACTCGGCGGGAGCGGGACGATCGCCGGGAACGATGTAGAGAACGTGGTCGATGCCCGCGTCGGTGAGGATCTCATCCACGCGCTTGCCTGCGGCGGCATAGGTGTTCTTGTCGCAGACGATGAAGGGCTTCTTGCTGCCCATGGCGGCGAGCAGATCGGTAACGCAGGGCAGGACGCCCTTGCCGATCTTCAGATATTTCAGCTCGCATACGTGATGCTTGCCGCAGCTGCAGTCATACCCTTCGGGGCGGACCAGCGCTTCAACGGAAAGCTTGTCAAATTCAGGCATTTGAAGGATTCCTCCTGCTTTTATATGGATAGATTATACCAAATAACGCGGGAAAAGTAACGGGATTCCCGAACTTTTTCCGTTCATTTAACCCGCATCGCTTTAATGACGGGCGGATTTGGATGATAATGATAGCATTGAGGTGAAAACAATGTCGGAAAGCCCTGTCCGTCTCGCCGTCTTCGATATGGACGGCACACTTTTGAACAGCGAACACCGCATCGGCGAGCGCACCTGCCGCGCCCTTTCTGCGGCGGCGGAGGCGGGCTGCCTCGTGGCGATCTCATCGGGACGCGCCTTGTCGCAGCTGGATGAGTATCTGCCGCTGGTGCCCTTCGTCCGCTATCTGATGCTGGAAAACGGCGCGCACGTCTATGATCTGCGGGAAAAGCGGAGCTTGACGAAGATGACGCTGGGCAAGCCTTTGCTGGATCGGATCATCGACATCTGTGATAAATACGATGCCGCCTGCGAGACCTTTATTGAGGGTCATTCCCACATCGCCTGCAGGGACAGCCGGGATCTGCCGCACTTCCATCTGGAGCACTTCACCGAGGTCTTCGATACCGCGTCCAACTACACGCCGACGCTGGTGGCGGACTGTCGGGAGAAGGATCTCGGGCTCATGAAGATCAACTTCTACTTCCACGACATCAACGATCGCGAGACCTGCGCGGAAGAACTGAAGGATATGCCCGTCACCCTCGCCCGTTCCATCGCCCTGTCACTGGAGATCACGGGCACGAACGTCAATAAGGGCGCGGGACTGCTGAAGCTCTGCGAGCTGCTCGCAATCGACCCGCAGTCGGTCATGGCGGTGGGGGACAGCGGCAACGATCTTGAGATGCTGAAGGTCTCGGGCTATCCCGTGGCCATGGGCAACGCGTCCGACGATCTCAAGGCGGTCGCCAAATGGATCGCCCCCCACTGCGACGACGACGGCGCGGGGGTGGCGGTGGAGCACTTTATTCTCGACCGTATTCGTCGGGGTTGACCTGAGGCTCAAAGGCTTCGGGCTCCGCGAACATGCGCTCGGCAAAGGACGGATCGTCCTTGAAATGGCGCAGGGACTCGCGGCTGATCACCGAGTTGGTGCCCAGGCACGCGCGGCAGCGGTTGCCGCAGTTAGGGCATACACAGCCGAGGGTCATGCTCTCGGCGTGGGTCATATAGGTATCGCAATGCTGACAGGAACAGCGCATGGTATTCGTCCTTTCAAAGGGGGAGGGCAACGCCGTCCATGACGGCGGAGACCAGCGTTTCGCCCCGATAGTTGAGGGTCAGATCGAAGTAGGGGCAGTCCGTGCGGATGCGCTCAAGGAAGATGCGGTCGCCTGCCCACAGGGTCAGGTCGTACAGTCGGTCCTTGTCGATCCATTCCAGATCGCCTTCGTCGCACACGCGGATATCGCCCGTGAAGCCGTCGGCGGTGTAGAGGTACATCTCCTCGTCTTCCCATTTGTCCGAGCGGAAGTGGACGATGCCCCGCGCCTTGTAGGACGTGAGGGTCAGTCCCGTTTCCTCTAAGCATTCCCGCAGCAGGCACGCGTCGGGCGTCTCATTGGGCTCGATGCCGCCGCCGATGCCCAGCCATTTGTCGTGGTTGGCGTCGCCGACTTTCTTGGTGCGGTGGAGCATGAGGTATTCATTGCCCCGTTCGATGTAACAAAGGGTGGTTGCCCGCATGTTCATCCCCCCATTCTGTGATATTATACTACCTTATTCAAATTGAAACAAGGGAGAGATTTGATTGGCACCTGATTTTCGCTCCGCCCGATTCTGGGCACAGTCCATGCTGGAGGAGGCGCTGACCGAGGGCGCCGTGGCCATTGACGCCACCATGGGCAACGGTCACGACACGCTCTGGCTCTGTCAACGGGTAGGCGCGACGGGTCGTGTTTACGGCTTTGACGTCCAGCAGGACGCGGTGGACCGCACGGCAGTGCGTCTGACCGAAAACGGGGTCATGGATCGCGCGACCCTGTTCTGCGCGGGTCATGAGACCATGGCGGAACATGTGCCCGAGCAGGCGGATGTCATCGTCTTCAATCTGGGCTGGCTGCCCGGCGCGGCTCACGGTGTCACGACGCAGACGGAGACCACGCTGAAGGCGGTCAATGCGGCACTGACCCTGCTGAAGCCTGCCGCCCTTTTGACCATCTGCGTCTATCCCGGTCACGAGGAAGGCACCCGCGAGTGGCACGCGCTGCTGGAGTTCTGCAAGCACCTCGATCCCATGCGGTTCGACTGCATGCTGAAGACCTACATGAACCAGCCCAACGACCCGCCGCGCCTCTTCGCCATCCGCAAGCGCCCCTGAACAAAGAAAAGGTGCAACCTTCAGGTTGCACCTTGTTTATTTCATATACTTGTCAATGGCGGCGCAGATATCGTCGATGGCCTGACTGTCGCCTTCGCGGGCGGCGTCTACGATGCAATGCTTCAGATGATCCTGCAGGATGATCTTGCCCGTGTTGTCGATGGCGGAACGGACCGCGGCGATCTGGACCAGCACCTCGGAGCAGTCGCGTCCGTCCTCAACCATGCGCTTGACGGATTGCAGATGTCCGATGGCGCGGGAAAGGCGGTTCAGCACGGCCTTGGTGTGCTCGTGGGAGTGGGTGTGACCGTGACCGTGGTCATGACTGTGCTCAATGCCCAGCGCATGCATTTCTTCATGGGTCATGCCTTCATGACAATGGGCATGTTCGTGGTCATGATGATGCTCATGCTCGATGCCGAGCGCGTGCATCTCCTCATGGGACAGCTCCTCGTGGTTCATGGTCTTATCACCTCACACGGTATTATAGAATATTTTACGTAAAATCGCAACCTCCCCGGGGGGATTTTCGCTTTGACATCCACCGGTAAACGCGTTATAATGAACGAAGATAGTACAAAGGAGCGAATACCCATGTCCAACGAACACGATCACGAATATATGCATGCCCACGGCATTCCCCATGATCACGACCACGATCATGCCCATCATCATCACGAGGAAGGCGAGCATCCCGAGCATCATCATCACGGTGAGTATCATCACCATCATGAGGGCGAAGGCGAGCATGAGCACGATCACGCCTACATGCACGAGCACGGCATTCCCCACGATCATGACCACGATCACGAGCATCATCATCATGAGCATGGCGAGCATCCCGACCACCATCATCACGGTGAGGGACATCACCATCATGACCATGAGGGCGAGCATCATCACGATCATGACCATTGCGACCACGATCATTGCGATCATTGCCACGGCTGTGAGGATCCCAAGGCTGAGATCCTTGCGCTGATGAAGTACATGGTCGGTCACAACGCTGCCCACGCCAATGAGCTGGCGACGCTGGCACAGCGCCTCCGCGAGACCGGCGACACCCGCGCCGCCGAGCAGGTCATGACCGCCGTCACCGATTTCGAAAAGGGCAACATGCGCCTGTCCACCGTTCTGGCCGCGCTGACCCCCGCAAAGTAATGGAGGTAAACCCATATGTGTCTGTCCACTGTTTATAAGAACGAGAAGAAGCCCGGCAACGAGGTGCTGACCAACGTCATGCTCATCGAGTGCGCGGACGGCTTCGTCACCCTCACCGACATCATGGGCCGCGAAGAGAAGGTCAAGGGCGCCGTCGCCTCCGCAGACCTCACCGGCGGCTGCGTCATCGTCAAGGAAGCCAACTGATGCTGTACGAGGTCATGCACGAGATCCAGAACAGCTGCGGCAACAACCAGAAGCGGGACATGACCTTCACCGAGGTGGAGACCGACAGTCCCGAGCAGGTCGTTCGCCAAATGCTGGGCAATCAGATCATCGACGAGATTACCAGCGAAACGGACAAGGACGGTCAGCTCACCTTCTATGTCAGCTGCTCCGGACTGCGCCACCGCTTCTTCTTCTCGGAAGCATAAAGAACAGCCACCCGAAAGGGTGGCTGTTTTCATTTGATCATTCCGATAACGTCCTTGGGGGAGGCGACGGCAAGTTTGGCGTCGGACATATCCACCGTTGCGCCGTTCCAGGTGACGATGGCGGAGGTGGCACCCGCGCGGTTGGCGCACTTGGCGTCGGAGGGCATGTCGCCGATGTAGATCGTCTCATCCGCCGTGGCGCCCGCCAGTTCCATGTACCGCATCAGCGGCTCGGGATTGGGCTTGTTCAGGGCGGTGTCCTCTTTCAGAACGATGTGATCCATCCACTTCTCCAGCTTGAACTTCGGGAAGTATCGATCGTACTCCGCGCGGTGGCGGGAGGTGACGGCGCCGATGCCGCAGCCCGCGGCCTTCAGGGCGTCCAGCATCTCGGGCACGTCGTCGAAGAAGCGGGCTTCGTCGGCGAAGGTCTCGTAGCAGTCCATCCAGAGATCCACGAAGCTGTCCTCCCAGGGGATGTTCAGCATGTCCAGCACCGTCTCCATGGGGATGCCCAGCATGGGCTTGATCTGCTCGAGGGTCAGGAAACAGCCCTTGAGCTCCAGCGCTTTCTGCCAGCCCAGCAGTACGGGGTGCTCCGTGTCGATCAGTGTGCCGTCGAGATCGAATACAAAATGTCTGAACTTATCCATACCGTGCCTCCGAGAAATGATAAAACATTTTACCATATCTCAAGCTCAATTGTCCTGTTCATATTCGTAAAAACGGACTATAATATTGCCGAAATGCAACTCGGAGGCTTTTATGAGCAACAATACCCGCTACAAGATCATGCAGGGTACCTATTGGATGATCTATTGCATGGTCGTCAGTTTTCGTGTCACCTTTCTGAACGGACGCGGCATGGGCACCACGGAGATCGGCGTGATGACTGCGGTCTTTGGCGTCATCGCGGCAATGATCCAGCCCGTATTCGGACGCATGTCCGACAATGATCCCAAGCTGACCTGGCGGCGAATGATTCTCTGTCTCTGTATTCCCATGCCGGTCATACTTGTTCTGATGATGCTCATCCCCGGCAAGTTGTCCGCAGGCATTATGATGGGCCTTCTCTATCTTTTGACGTGCGCCTTCATGCCCTTCATCAACAGTGCGCCCTATTACTACGAGCAGAAGGGCGAGACCATCAACTTCGGCATGGCGCGCGGCACGGGTTCCGCTACCTTTGCGGTGCTGTCCCTCATCGCGGGCGCCATGGTCAAGCAGTCGGGCATCAATGCCATCCCGGTGCTCTCTGTTGTGACGGTGCTCCTTTTCGCTGTCAATACCTATCTGATGCCCTGTGAGCCCATGGCGCGGACGGAGAGGAACGGCAGCGGGAAGCGCTCTGCGGGTGTGCTTCGCAAGTATCCCGCCTTTACCGTGATGTTCGTCTCCTGCCTGCTCATGATGACCTCCCACAACATGACGGGCACCTATCTTCTGCAGATCATCCAGACGCTTGGCGGCGACAGCAGCCATCTGGGTGTGGCGCTGGCCATTCCTGCCATCGCGGAGCTGCCTGTGCTCTTCGGCTACAGCTACCTGAAGAAGCATATCTCCTCGGAGGTTCTGCTGGTCGTCGCAGGCTGCGGCTTCTTCCTGAAATCCATTCTCTTCCTCATGTCCGGCAGCGTGACGATGATCTACCTCGCCCAGCTGACTCAGCTCGTTTCCTTCGCCGTCTACGCCTCCGCCTCGGTGTACTTCGTGGTCGAGAACATCAACGCCGAGGACCAGACCACGGGACAGGCGTGGATGACGTCTACCATCGTGGCAGGCATGGTCATCGGCGGCTTGCTGGGGGGCTATCTGTTCGAGCACATGGGCATGCGCGCCATGCTCATCTGCAACAGTATCATCACCGCCGCTACTATCCCCACCGCTGCCGTCGCCACCCGCCTCGCGCGTATACATTGAGAATAGCAAAAAGTGCCTCCGCCGTTGGGCGGGGCACTTTTCTTTATGTTTCTTACAGTCTGCAGTTCAGCTTTTCCAGCTCGGTCTTGACGTAATCCACGATGAAATCGACGGCTTCGTCAACGGGCTTCTTTTCCTGCATGGACTTGTCGCGGGCGGCGATCTCGATGGTGCCGTTCTTCAGACCCTTGGGGCTGATGACCACGCGGACGGGAATGCCGAACAGGTCGGCATCGGAGAACATGACGCCGGCGCTGACGGAACGATCGTCCCACAGCACTTCGATGCCCTTGTCCTGCAGTGCGTCGTAGATCTTCTGAGAAGCTTCGGCGACTTCGGGGGCGTCGGCGCGGAGGGAGCAGATCTGAACGTGCCAGGGCGCGATGGAGATGGGCCAGATGGGGCCGTAATCGTCGCGATGGGACTCACAGACGGAAGCGGCAAGACGGCCGACGCCGATGCCGTAGCAGCCCATGATGGGGTTCTTCAGGGAGCCGTCCTGATCGACGTAGGTCAGGTTCATGCTCTCGGAGTACTTGGTGCCCAGCTGGAAGATGTTGCCGACCTCGATACCGCGGGAAGTGTAGATGCTCTTCTTGCCGCAGCAGGGGCAGATGCCGCCGTCGAAGGCCTTGGCGACGTCCACATACTCGACCTCGCCGCACTCGCGGGCGATGTTGAAGCCGATGTAGTGCATGTCGGTCTCGTTGGCGCCGGTGGCGACCCACTCAACACCCTTCAGGGAGCGGTCAAAGACCACGCGAACGCCCTCGGGCAGACCCTTGGGGCCGATGAAGCCGGGGGTCAGACCGCTGTCTGCGGTGATCTCGGCGGGATGGATCTCAGCCTTGATATAGTTGCGAAGCTTGGTCTCGTTGATGTCCAGATCGCCGCGGATGAAGGCGATGACGTACTTGTCGGTCAGGTTCTCCTGATAGACAACGGCCTTTGCGGTGGCCTTGGGATCGATCTTCAGGAAGGCGGCCAGCTCCTCGATGGTCTTCATCTCGGGGGTGGGGACCTTCTGCAGCTCGGCGACGGCTGCGGTCTCGGCCTCGGTGATGCAGGGCGCGGCTTCCATGTTGGCGCGATAGTCGCACTCGCGGCACAGGACGATGGTGTCCTCGCCGACGGGAGTCAGCAGCATGTACTCGTGGGAGACTTTGCCGCCCATCATGCCGCTGTCGGAAGCGACGGCGACGACCTCGGGCACGCCGCAGCGCTGATAGATGCGGTTGTAGGCTTCGTAGCAGCGAGCGTAGTACTTCTCAAGGTCTTCCTGAGAGGTGTGGAAGGAATAGGCGTCCTTCATGGTGAACTCGCGGACGCGGATCAGACCGCCGCGGCAGCGGGGCTCATCGCGGAACTTGGTCTGGATCTGATAGATCATG
>JAKSPZ010000010.1 GCA_024404395.1 Clostridia bacterium
CGTCGGAAAGATGCCAGCCCTTCAGGTTGATGTCACCACTGCCCGTGTTCTCGATCTCAATATAATCGTGAACATTGCCGTTGACATCGGGAATGTAACTGACATTCTTGGTCATGATCTCGCTGATCTGCACCTGAGATGCCACGGTGACGCGGGTCGTCTCGCCGCTATCGCGGTCGGAGACGACGTTGTCGGCACCGGGGGTGGAAACGGAACTGATCACCCATTCCCCACCGTCACGGCAGTAGACGCGGTTATCCTGCAGTGCGGGATAGCTCACGCGGTCCACAACATCGCCGGAGACATCCATCAGGATCGCCGTCGCGCCTGCCGCAGGCAGACCGAAGGGCGCGTGCATATCGCCGGGTCTGGCGTCGCAGTAGACCACCACGGATTCTCCCGCAGCGACCTGCACATCGGGCAGGCGGTACATGTTGTCCGCCTCGCTGTCCAGCATGAGGACATAGCCGCTCAGGGAGTGGGCCTTGTTGCCCGTGTTGGTGATCTCGATCCAGTCGGGCAGAGATCCGTCCGGCATGACCAGCGCGGAAGCATTGGATGCCATGATCTCATTGATCACGAAATCACTCTCGGCTGTGACCTCCAGCTTGAACGCACTGGAAGCCAGATCGTTATCCTTGACCGTCTTGGGCGAAAGAACCGCCAGCAATATGGCCACAATGACGACCGCACCGATGGCAAGCCAACCGCCTCTGCTCGGGGCACGTCTCTTTTTCTTCTTTTTACTCACAAATACACCTCCGTTTGAAGGCAGACTTTTACGTCTATATATACCCTTCTATCATACACTAAAACGAACAGACATTGGTGGCAAAAACAGGTTATTCATCTGAAAATTTTGTAAAGAAAAGCAGCCCGATCGAATCATTTCGGAATCGATCGGGCTGCAGAGACTTGGGATTACAGTTTGATCTCGACAGTCTTGGCACCGGCGGCGGGGGTCACGACCACACCACGCTCGGTCTTCTCGCAAGCGCCGTCAGCGGTGACCGCTTCGGCATTGGAGACCATGACCTTCCAGGGCTTGTCGGCATCGCGACCTTCAACGGTCACGGTGATCACGTTGCCGCAGCGCTTAGCGGTAGCGGTAACGACCTCGACATGATGAATGTCGAAGACCGCATACTTCACGGTAGCGAACGCGGAGAAGAGGAACTGCTTGTCCTTGAAGAGGTCCTTATAGTTGATGAAGCCGACCAGGTCCTTGGCGCGGTTGACGCCGTCCCAGTTGGTAAAAGAGTAATAGATACCGAGGAAGAACGGAATCAGGATGACAACGAGGAAAGCAAACAGAGCCGGAAACAGAAATCCGATATCCGTCAGCATGCGGCCTCTCTTGTATCCGCTCTTGTAATTGGGGTTCTTCATTTGTGTTTCATCCCTTTTCCGAAGTTTTCATGGAAAGACGGAGCGGGCAGAAGCCCGCTCCGCCAAAGCTAATTAATTAGGCCTGAGGAATATTGGCGATGACGCCCTTCATTAGCTCTTCGAAGCCTGCAGCATCAACTGCGCCACCGGCGAGGAGCTCGTAGCAGGGAGCCAGGTCGGTCTTGGGCCAGCCGCTGGGCATCTCGTACTGATGCCATGCATAGTTGTTGCCGTTGACGTTCCACCACATGACGGAAGCGCTCAGGGGAGAAGAGGGAGTGCCTTCGACGTTGGTGTAAGCGGGGATCATGGCAGCCTTGTTCAGCATGTAGTCGTGGCCGGCTTCGGTGGTAGCCATGGCATTCAGGAAGGCCAGGCACTCATCGTAGTTGGGGCTGTTCTTGTTGATGACGTACCAGGAAGGAGCGGAGATCATGATGCCTTCCATGTCGGTCTCGGTGAAGCAGAAGGGGATGTAGCCCATGTTGAAGTCACAGCCGGTGGCCAGAATGGAGGGATCCATCCAGTTACCCTGGTTGTAGAAAGCGGTCTTGCCGCTGGTGAAAGCGGTCAGCTGCTGGTCCTGAGTACCGGAAACAGCGATGTTGGGCTCGGAGTACTGGAGAATCAGTGCGACGTATTCGCAGTACTCATGGAAGCGCTCGTCGTCGACCTTGCCTTCGAGAAGCATGTCGATGTAGGTGGTGTCGTCGTGGCGATGCCTGCGGACAGGTAAGCGTTGAAGTGCTGCTCACCGGTAACCCAGGTCATGCCGGTTGCGGAAGAGGTAACCATGGAGATGCAAGCATCCAGGCCGAGTTCTTCCTTCTTGGAGTCCAGGGTCGCCAGAGCGGCACGGAAGGTGTTGATGTTGGTGAGGGTCAGGGGATCGATGCCGGCAGCCTCGAGGATGTCAGCATTGTAGGCCAGAGCATAGCCTTCGATCGCGATGGGGAAGCCAACGACTTCGCCGTCTTCGCCCATGTAGTCATAAGCGACTGACTCAGCCCAGTCAGCGCCGGTCTGGGAAGCCATGAAATCTGTGAAGGTCTCGTACATGGAAGCGCCGGTGATGGCGAACATGTCGGGCTCTTCGTTGGCAAACTGGGCCTTCAGCGCGGTCTCATAGTCGATGGAACCGCCGGCGGCGATGGTGGTGACGGTGTAGCCGGCCTCGGCAGAATACTCGGCGGCATACTCGGTCAGAGCTTCGGCGATCTCAACCTTGTTGTGCATCAGGGTGACATCGGCCATTGCGACGGTGCTCAGAGCGAGCATCAGCGCGAGGATCAGGGGCAGGATCTTACGCATGGTATTTCCTCCTTGAAATTCTCCGCATACGCGGAATAACCTTAATGAGTAAAACTCACAACATTATGCTGTGCAGAACTCGTCGTCTTATCCATGATACCATTTTTTATATTTTACATTTCAACAATTAATTACAGATTCGCATAAGACTATTTTAATATTACTTTCACAACACATTCATAACATTCGTTATCTTTTACTAATTCCATGCCTAACTTCTGACAATAATGAATAGACAGTTTAATCGTCCGCAACTGCGTTATACTGATTCAACCGCTTTCGTCCGGCATGGAAACAGGCCTATGTGGGATAATTGAGCACTTGACAAATCCGATATCGGAGCGTATACTTATGCGCGTCCCGGGGTGTCGCAAGACTGAGAGAGTCCCGTTGAACCTGAACTGAGTAATATCAGCGTAGGAAGAGACAGCTGTCGAAATGATACCTTCCGGGATGAATCCACTTCGTTCCGGGAGGTTTTTTCTATGCCTGAAAAGCAGTATGTCACCTACGGACAGTCCGGCGGCTGCGGATGCGGCTGCGGCTGCGGCGTGGAAGGTGCGGCGAAAGCCATCACCGGCTGCCGATTCTCGCTGAGCGTCATGGCCGATGACTACATCAACGTCATCCTCGGCGCGCTGAAGAACATCGACACCGCCAAAGTCTGGCAGCAGACGGATAAGCTCTCCACCGTCTACCGCGGCAAGCAGATCCACGTTGAAGACGCCGTGAAGGCCTTCTTCATCCGCGCGTTCCGCGAAGGCACCCACATGACCATGGAAGCCACGTTCTCCCGCGGCTGCCCCGGCGACACCACCGCCGAAGCCATGATGGAAGTCGACGACACCCTGCTCAACGATGTGCGGGACGTCCATTTCCCCGTCAACTGCAAGATCTCGCTGTACCCCATGGGCATTCCGAACTACATGGAGCACATCGCCAAGGTCGTCAATCATGCCATCGATCTCGGCATCTACAGCCACTCCACCCACTACTGCACCGTGCTCTCCTGTGACGTGCAGGACCTCTTCGACTATATCCACTATGTGAACACCTATTGTTCCGAGACCCTGAGCCACTATATTTTTGAGGTGACGCTGTCCGTAAACAGCCCCACCGCTGAATAATAAGGAGGAAAATACCATGACCACCAAAGCCTGGAAACTGAAAGACATTCTGCTCATCGCCGTCTGCGCCGTTCTCTTCGGCGTGGTCTACCTCGGCTGCACCAACGCGGGTACCGTTCTCTACGGTCTGCTGTCTCCCGCGGGCATGGGCTCCCTGGGCTATGAACCCTTCTACGGCATCTACTTCATGGCCGGCGCCTTCGCCATCTTCGTCATGCGCAAGCCCGGTACCGGTCTGGTCGCCGAAGTGCTGGCTGCCATCATCGAGTGCCTGCTGGGCAACATGTTCGGCCCCAAGATCATCCTGTCCGGTATCGTTCAGGGTCTGGGCTTCGAGCTGATCATCGCCATCACCCGCTATAAGAAGTTCGACTTCCTCACCATGTCCCTCGGCGCAGTGCTCTGCTCCGTACTGACCCTGATCTACAACCTGTTCGTCTCCGGCTACAGCAAGATTGCCTTCCCCGTCCTCGCTCTGATGCTGGTTGTCCGCCTCGTCAGCGCCGTGATCTTCGACGGCATCATCACCCCCATCCTCGGCAACGCACTGGCCAAGGCCGGCGTGCTGAAGGGCTACGCCGTCGCCGGCAACACCAAGGCACTGGACTGATACAACAAAACTTCGCGCCTGCCGCTCCGTTCGGCAGGCGCGATCCATCGGAGGCCGACCATGCATCCTGCAATTGAAATGGAGGATGTCGTTTTTCGTTTTTGGGAAGACGGCAAGCGCAACATCCTCGATCATACCTCTCTCACCCTGGAAGCCGGGCGCGTCACCGTGCTGATGGGCTCCAGCGGATGCGGCAAGAGCACCCTTGCCGCCGTTGCCTCGGGGCTATATCCCGAGAACGGCGGTTATCTGGAGCGGGGCGACATCCGCCTTTTCGGCAGATCCCTCAAAGAGATGGATCCCGCCGAGCGCGCCGTTTGGCTGTCGATGCTGTTCCAGAATCCCGATCTGCAGTTCTGCATGGATACCCTCAGGCGCGAACTGATCTTCTGTCTGGAAAACATCTGCGTTCCGCGGGAAGAAATGGACGCGCGAGTGCGGGATGCCGCCGACAAACTGGGACTCACGCCCCTGCTGGATCGCAAGCTTACCACGCTGTCGGGCGGCGAGAAGCAGAAAGCCATGCTCTGCTGCCTCTACGCGCTGGGGAGCCGCTGCATCCTGCTGGACGAGCCCTTCGCAAACATCGATCCCGCATCCGTGAAAGAGCTCGTTCAACTGCTGGCGTCCCTCAAAGCCGAAGGTCGCACCGTGATCGCCATCGATCACCGCTGCGATCCCTGGCTGCCCATTGCCGACGAGATCGTCATTCTCGGCAAGGGCGGACAGACCGTGGCGCGGGGCATCACCCCTGAGACCATCACCGACTATCGCGATGTGTTCGAAGCGGAAGGTCTGTTCTATCCCGATGACGCGATTCCTCACATTTCCTCCGACGAAGCCACCTCCGCAGCGATCACCTTCAAAGATGTTTCGAGCCCCCTCGGCAAGCCGCAGAAGCGGTTCCTACGTCCCTCCCCCACCCCCGACTACCTGCTGGCGCATGTAGACGCCGAATTCCCCGTCGGGCGGATGACTGCGGTACTCGGCACCTCGGGCTGCGGCAAGACCACCACGTTCCTGTCTGTGCTCAAGCAGCATCCTTACGAAGGTGAGATTCGTTTCGAAGGCAACGACCTTGCCAAGATCAAGCCGAAACAGCTCTATCGGGACATCGGCATCGTTTTCCAGAATCCCGCCAACCAGTTCACCACTCAGAACGTGCTGGACGAGGTCAAGGCCAGTCTGCGCGTGTGGAATCCCGCCATGGCCGAGACGGAATGTGCCGAAAAAGCGGAACAGCTGCTGGAATCCTACGGGCTGCTGGCGCAGAAAAAGTACTCGCCCTACATGCTCTCTCAGGGGCAGCAGCGTCGACTTGCGGTGCTCTCCGTGCTGTCGGGCGAACAGCGTGTCCTGCTGCTGGACGAACCGACCTACGGGCAGGACCTCCGTTCCACCCGCTCCATCATGGCGCATCTCCGTCAAAAAATCGACGAAGAAGGACTCACGGTGATCTTCATCACCCATGACCGCGAACTGGCGGAGACCTGGGCGGACAGGATCTATCTCTTTGAGGACAAGACACTGAAGGAGGTGCGATGATGAAACTGGAAAAGCTCAATCCCAGCGTCAAAGCCGCCACGGTGCTCATCTGTGTCATTCTGCTGTCCTTTCAGTACATCATCGCTCTGAATGTGACCGTGTTCGTCGTCTCCCTCCTGCTTCTCCTCTTCTTCTCCGACGCAAAACCCAAACGGCTGTTCGCGATCCTGATCCCCGCTTTTGTGGCGGCGTTCGGTCTTTTCATGATGGGACTGTACTATTCCCGCGGCGGCAGCATCACCGATGTTGAGATGAAGAGTCTGGATTCGGTGCCCTTTGCCGTTCGCGCCGCCGCCAGCCGCAACCTGACCACTGCCCTGCAGCTGTCCACGCGACTGCTGTCCTACGCGGGCTTCGGCATCCTTTTCGCACTGACCACCGACGGCGAGTACTTCGTCACCAGCCTGATGCATCAATGCCATCTCTCGCCGAAATTCGCCTTCGGCATTCTGGCGGCCTTCCATCTCATGCCCGGCATGGAGCGCGAGTACAAAAATGTACAGACCGCCTTCCGCACCCGCGGCATCCACGTTGGCGCCTTCTCCATGAAGGTCATCTTCGCAATGCTGGTCAACTGCATACGCTGGTCGGAGAGCGTCGCCATGGCCATGGAATCCAAAGGCTTTTCAGGCTCCCGCAACCGCACCTACTACGATATCCCCCGCATCCATTGGTACGACCTCGCCTGCAGCGCCGCCTGCATCGCGGGCATCGTCACATTTATGATCCTGGCATAAATCAGTATCATCTTCCCGTAAGCACACAAAAACACGGCAGCTGACAGCTGCCGTGTTTTTTCATATTCACTTTCGATTCAGCAAACTTTCAATGTTCTTCCTGCAGATCTTTTCCCGCGTCTCGGGCTTCAATCGATCCAGCAGGCTGTAATACTTGAGGATCTCGGCGGGATAGGCGGCGAAATGACCCACCTTGTCGGAGCCAATCATGAAGCGCTCGGGGTAGCGCTCGATCAACAGCACCCACATGTCCATGATCGTCGTATTGTTGCGGAAGACATTGGTGTCGCCCTTGATGTAATAATCGTACACCACCCAGGAGATGTCCACATACAGGTTCGGGTTGTCGTGAAGCAGTCGCCCAGCGATGACCAGCCCTCAGGCTGAGCCAGCAATTCATTGGCCAGCATGTAGTCCGTGCCGGAATAGTAATAGCAGCGGCTGTCATTACTTAGATAATAGGTAGGCTTTTCCCGCATATAGCAATCCCACTTCTTCGCCATGGGCATGCCGAATACCACGGACTTGGAGACGCCCGCGGTATCCATCGCTTTCACAAGGGCGGGAAAACCATCGGAGTTCTGAGTAAAATCAAGAAAATGGAGATGACTGTCGATAATGTCGTACCGAACAGGCTCCGTCGGCTTTTCGACTGTGATATCTTCATTGAAGATCATATGTGCTTTCATTGAGCTTCCCGCCTTTGGCTAAAAATGGATTTCATGAATAAGTATATGTCATTAGGCGTCAAAAGGCAATCGCAAAAGTTACTTCTGCCGTTCATTATCACTTATATCAATAAGCGGTATCTTTTTCAATCGAAAGACAGCCTTTTCTGTTCCCCTGCATTTTTCTTTTTGAAACCTCTTTTTGTAAACAAAAGATTATCACAGCATTGACATTTTAGCCAACATGCTGTATAATGTTTAATAAGTTACATATATATATTTGCATTATTCAACAAATTCGTTAACGTAGTAAATAATCCGGTATCATGCCGGATGAAATAATGAGGAGGAACCCCCATGAAGAAGATCCTTTCTATCGTCCTGGTCGCCGTTATGCTGCTGGCATGCGCAATCCCGGCAATGGCAGAAGGCACCACCATCACTCTGATGGCGAACGCGAATGACGCAGCGAAGAGCTACTTCACCGCAATCATCGATATGTACGAAGCCGAGACCGGCAACAAAGTCGATGTCATCAAAATCGATCCCGACAACTTTGACACCGTTGCAACCGCAAAGTTCGCCACCGGCGACATCCCGGACATCTTCCAGCACTTCAACGATTCCAACATCAACAACTACAATGTTGCTGAGAACTTTATGTATCTGAACGATCAGCCTTGGGCGGATGATCTGACCAGCGGTGCGATGGCATACTCCACCGACAGCGAAGGCAACCTGCTGGGCCTGCCCTTCTGGGAGAGCTCCGTTTCCGGTATGTTCTACAACAAGAAGATTTTCGAAGAGAATGGTCTGACCATCCCCACCACTCAGCAGGAGTTCAACGATCTCTGTGACGCTCTGCTGGCGGCAGGCATCCAGCCCATCTGCTTCCCCACCAACGGCTGCAGCTGGTTCTATCAGTTCGCAATGGACCCCATCTTCGCAGATGACGGCGGCGAGCTGCTCGCGAAGCTGAACTCCAACCAGATCACCTATAAGGACATCCCCCAGATGACCGCAATGTGCGAGTGGTTCAAGATGGCCGCCGATAAGGGCTGGTTCGGCGATCTGTATCTGACCGACGGTTGGTCCGATATCACTGTTCTGATGGGCACCGGCGAAGCTGCCATGACCCTGATCTGGGACACCTGGATGTACACTGACCTCGATGAGTCCTACGGCTATGTCAAGGAAGACTTCGGCATCATGCCCATGTTCCTCGGCACCGCTGACGAAGGTACCTACGAAGGCGGCAACCTGAACATGCTGATGGTCAACAAGAACTCCGAAAATGTCGAGACCGTTCTGGAGTTCCTGGAGTTCTGCATGAATCCCGACAACTACAACAAGGCATTTGAAGGCATGGCAACCGTCGCCGTATTCAAGGGCGAGACCGCCAATGTTCAGTCCGTCATGGTCACCGAAGCGATCGAATCTGTTGAGGCTCTGCAGCGCGTTTCCACCGCCAACCCGAAGATCATCGGCTACACCCAGGGTGAGACCGGTTCCGCATTCCAGGAGCTGTTCATGGGCAACGTCGACGTCGCCGGCTGCCTCGATCTGCTGGACAGCTATCGCATCGCAACCTGCACCGCCATGGGCATTGAAGGCTTCTGATCCTTTGGAATAACTGATTCGGAATAATCCAAATCTTGTGTGCCTCCGGTCGTTCCTTCCGCGATTCGCCGGAAGGATAACGGCGGAGGCACACCGCTTTTCCTGGAGGATAGCATGAATAAAGACAAGGTATATCCAAAGTATTTCATATGGGTGCCGTTGATCGTGTTCGGTATCTTCTTCGTGATCCCGTCCACCGTCGGCTACCTCTATGCGTTTACGGATTACAGCGCAACCAACCCGACTTTTGCGGGATTGCACTTTGTCGGTCTGAAAAACATCACCACGATGATCACCGACCGTACCGTGCCGATCGCGCTGGGCAATACGTTTATCTATGCGTTGGCGAAGACTGTGGTAGTCACGGTGCTTGGCCTCGTGCTGGCCTACATCCTCAATCGACACATCATCGGAATGAACGCGCTCCGCGCGATCTACTTCCTGCCCTCGATCCTGGCTTCTCTGGTCGTCGGTATTCTGTTCCTGTCTATCTTTGATGCACGCAATGGTTTGGTGAATTCCATCGTGCAGGCTTTGGGCGGCAAACGTATCCAGTGGCTCGGTTCCCGCGGAACAGCGGTATTTGCGATCTCCATTGCCGAGATCTGGCGCAACGTGGGTTACGCGATGGTCATTTCTCTGGCGGGCATGCAGTCTGTGTCCACCGATTACCTGGAGGCGGCAGCCATTGACGGCGCGAATGAGTGGCAGACCTATCGTCATGTTACCCTTCCGCTGATCATGCCGACGGTAAACGTCAACATCCTGTTCTCCCTGATCTACGGTCTGAAGATGTTTGACCTGATTCAGATCATGACCAAAGGTGGTCCCGGCAATGATACTCAGTCCTTTGGTACCTTGATGTACAATGAATTGGGCGCCGGACGTTACGCCAACTCCGTTGCGATCAACATGATCTTCACCATTCTGCTGGTGCTGGTCGCGATCGGCTACAAAAAATTCAGTAAGAGGTGGGAGAATATAACATGAGTAAGAAGTATAATTCCACTTCGGCGGGAAAAAACCGCGAGCCCATCGGCGTCAAGAACGTTGTGTTCAGTATTCTGATGTGGGTACTGAGCATTCTTGTCCTGTATCCGCTGGCAATGGTCATTGTGACCTCCCTGAAGACGAAGAGCGAGGCCAACGGTATCTCTATGCGTCTTCCGAAAGAGATGATCTGGAGCAACTACGGCGAAGTTATCCGCACGGGCAAGATCTTCACCGCACTGACCAATTCTCTGTTTGTATCCGTGATCTCCACGGCGATCGTACTTGCTTTGGCGTCCATGATCAGCTATGCGATCGTTCGCCGCGATACGAAAGGATGCCGCATGATCGACAAGCTGCTTACCTTCGGCATCATCGCGCCTTTCGCCGCAATGCCGACCATGAAGCTGCTGAGCATGATGGGCCTGTACGGAAGCCATTGGGGACTGATCTTTACCTATTCGGCACTGTATCTTCCCTTCTCCTCGATGATGATTACGAGCTATATCAAGGGCATTCCGAAAGACCTTGATGAAGCGGGTGTTATCGATGGTGCGTCGGGTATGAACCTGTTCATTCGCATCATTGTGCCGGTCCTGAAGCCGATCGTGGCCACTGTCGGTATCCTGGTATTCATGTGGAGCTGGAACGAGCTGCAGGTCCCGCTGTATCTGCTCAACTCTGCGGATAAGTACACGCTGCCGATGTCCATGTTCAACTTCAATGGCTTGACCTCGAAGAACTGGCAGCTGGTCTGCGCGGATGTCATTCTCGTTTCCATGCCGGTCGTAGTTCTGTACCTGTTCGCACAGAAGTACGTTATTGCCGGTATGACGGCCGGTGCGGTCAAGATGTAAGCAACCTAAACTAAAGAGGCGATAGTATATGGCTCAGTTCAAACCCACTTGGGAATCCCTCAAAACGCATCGGGTCCCCGATTGGTTCAATAATGCAAAATTGGGCATTATGATCCATTGGGGTGCATATTCCGTTCCTGCATTTGCGCCGCCGGTCGGTGAATTGGGAACGATTCCGGATGATGAATGGTTTGTGGCAAATCCCTATGCGGAATGGTATTACAATTCCGTCAATGTCGGACGTGGCCCGACTTATGAGCATCATCTCAAGACCTATGGCAAGGATTTCCCTTATGAGAATTTCACGCATATGTGGAAAGCGGAAAAGTGGGATCCCGATGAGTGGGCAGAGCTGTTCCGTGAAGCCGGCGCGAAGTATGTCGTTCTGGTCACAAAACATCATGACGGCTTGTGTCTGTTCCCGTCCAAGTACACGGATTACAGCACGGTCAACCGCGGTCCCTGCCGTGACATCACGGGCGAGCTGACAAAGAGCGTTCGCGACCATGACATGCGCATGGGTCTGTATTATTCAGGTATCATTGACTGGACTTTCCGTCATGACCCGATGTATAACGACGATGATGTTCATGCACTGAACTGTCCCACCCACGCCTATGCCGATTACTGCTACAATCAGTATATGGAACTGATTGACAACTATCATCCCTCTGTTCTGTGGAATGACATCGGCTGGCCGTACGCGGGCGAACACATGCTGCCCCATGTACTGTCCCACTACTTCAATACCTGTCCCGACGGTGTCACCAATGACCGCTACAACGGCCTGTTCTACGACTACAAGAACAAGGAATACGAGTATCATGCGGATTCCGCTACCCGTGACGAGAAATGGGAGAGCACCCGCGGCCTCGGTCTGAGCTTCGGCTACAACGCGGAGGAAGATGAACGTCATATCCTTTCGCCCAGAGCGCTCGTTCAGGAGCTGGTCAAGACGGTTGCCAACAACGGTAATCTGCTGATCAATGTCGGTCCGCGCGCGGATGGCACGATCCCGGACATCCAGAAGAGAAGTCTTCTGGCGATGGGACAATGGCTCAAGAAGAACGGTGAGGCGATCTATGATACCGTCATCAGCCGCAGAACGATCCAGGAAGAAGAAACTGGCAGCATCGCCTATGCCCGAAACGGCGAAACGCTGTCCGCCATCGCAGACGCAGATGACAGCTGCGAGATGCTGATCGAAGGTCTCAATGCGGCAGCAACTATGCTGGAAGAATGCGATCAGATCACGACTGAGCAGAAGGAAAACGGTCTGCTGGTTCGTGTCAGCGGAAAACTGGAGTTCCCGATCGTATTAAAGATCCCCGAGGGTGAAAAAGAATAACCGCCCAATCCCCCGGAAAAGAATCTATTCCATACAAAAAGCCCTTCCGAAAGGAAGGGCTTTTTGTGTTATCCGCTTTGTCAGTCGGCGTAAACGAA
>JAKSPZ010000100.1 GCA_024404395.1 Clostridia bacterium
TGGAGACTGCTCTCCATGTTATGGGTGATCATCAGGGTCGTGATCTGACGCTCCTTGACGATGTCGCGGGTGATCTTCAGCACCTTCTCGGCAGTGAGGGGATCCAGCGCCGCCGTATGCTCATCCAGCAGGAGAAGCTTCGGGGTGACGATAGTCGCCATCAGCAGGGTGACTGCCTGACGCTGACCACCCGACAGCGTGCCGATGGGGGTCTTCAGGCGATTCTCCAGCTGCATGCCCAACTCGGAAAGCTTCTCACAGAAGAGCTCGCGATCCTTGCGGCTGATGGCGCGGCTGAACAGTCCCTTCTTGGAAGCCGAGCACGCGATGGCCAGATTCTCCTCGATGGTCAGGGAGGGCGAAGTGCCCTTCATGGGATCCTGGAAGATGCGGCCGATGATGCGGGAGCGGTAGGTCTCGGGCTGGAAGGTCATGTCCTCACCGTCGATGATGATACGACCCGAATCCGTCTTCCAGACGCCCGCAATAGCATTGAACAGTGTGGATTTGCCGGCGCCGTTGGAGCCGATGACCGCCACGAAGTCGCCCTTGTCCAGATGGAGATTGAGACCGCGCAGCGCGCGCTTCTCATTGACCGTTCCGGGATAGAACGTCTTGCTTACATTGATGACATCAAGCATTTTCCTTCAGCCTCCTCCGCTTGTCGGAAACCCCGAACAGCCAGTCGCGAATGGGGGTAATGGACAGTGCGATGATAATGATCATTACAGTGATGAACTTCAGGAAATGGCTGGGCAGGATGTTGGCGTTGATGGCCAGCGCTACGATCACGCGATACGCGATGGAACCGAGGATCGCGGAGATGAAGCCCATGGTCACGCTGCCCTTGCGGTCGCGCACGGACTTTGCAAACAGACCGACGATCATCAGGATCAGCGCCATGAGCGCCTCACCGATAATGACCGAGGCGAAGCCCGAAACAACGGTGCCCGAGCCCGCGGTGACGTCCGCATAGTTCATGTAGTGGCAATACACGCCGCCGGAAAGGGCGACCAGACCGTTGGCAACGGCCAGCGCCACCAGCTTCATGCGGTCGGCATTGATGGAAGAAGCGCGGACCATGTCCTCATTGTCACCCGTGGTACGGATAAAGAGACCGAGGCGGGTGCGGAAGAACCAGATGACGATCGCCGTCACGATCAGCACGATGATGGCGGACACAATGATGCGCACCACGTTCTTGTTCATGTTCGACATGCGGGAAACCGCAAGGGAGAACACGGTCTCGGAACCGAGGAGCGAAACATTGGGGCTGCCCGCCTGAATCTGAAGGTTGAAGGAGTACAGACCCGTCATGGTGAGGATACCTGCGAGGATCGCGGGGATCTTGGCCTTCGTCTGCAGGAAACCTGTGACCAGACCCGCAACGAGACCGCCCGCCATCGCCGCGATCAGACCGAGGTAGGGATGTCCCGCCTTGGTGGTCATGGCGCAGATACTCATGCCGAATACGATGGATCCGTCTACCGTCAGATCCGGGATCTTCAGGATGCGGAAGGAGATATAGACGCCAAGCACCATCAGACTGTAGACCAGTCCGAGAATGATCGCGCCCATCATCTGATTGGACATGTTGATTCCTCCGATAAAAAGGTGTTAGGCTGCCTCGTAAACGAGGCAGCCTGAGCAGCTTGATTAATTACGGTTCAGATCAGTTGGCAGTAACGGTGGTAACTGCTTCGCAGGGCAGGCCGATGCTCTCGGCATATGCCTTGACGTCGTCCTCGGCAACACCCAGAACTTCGATGACCTCGGTGTTGTAAACCAGGTTGAAGTCTTCGACACGCTGTACGGGCATCTGATCGAGGGAAGTGCCGTTGACATAGTCGATGACCATGTTGGCGGTCATGACACCGATGTTGGTGTAGTCGATGCTGAAGGAGAAGGCGCCGCCGCCGGTAACCATGGCGTCAGCTGCGGTGTAAGAAGCAATGCCTGCTTCCTTCAGAGCTTCGCCGACCTGGTTGAAGTTGTTGGCGATGGTGGAGTCCAGAGCAACATAGACATAAGCAGTGTCATCGGCGGACAGGCTCTGAGCGATCTGCAGAGCGGTGTTGATGTCAGTGTAAGCTTCCTCGCGGTATGCGATGCCATTCTCTTCGCAGTATGCAACTGCGCCGTCCTTGGTGGCGACTGCGTTGACCTGATCGGCGTTGTACATGATAACGCAGGTCTTGCCGTCGGCGGGAGTCAGAGCCTCGGCGCAAGCCAGAGACAGCTCAGCGGGGATGCGGTTGGAGGTACCGGTGCGCATTGCAGTGGGTGCATCCATTGCATCCAGCAGGTGTGCGTAGACGGGCTCGGTAACGGACATGAAGACCATGGGGATATCTTCACAGATAGCGGCAGCGGCGATGGCCGGGGGGGTCAGCATGGGAACGACGATGTCGTACTCCTTGTCGACGAAGCTCTGCAGCATGGTAGCCATGGCAGTCTGGTCGCCGGAGGCGTCCTGGAAGTCAACATTGATGTCCAGGCCGGAAGCTTCGATGGTGGCCATGAAGCCATCATACATCTTGGTAGCGTCAGCCATATCGATGAGCTGAACGAAACCGACATTGACGGTCTCCGCGATCGCGGTGGCTGCCAGTGCAAGAACCAGGGTCAGAACGATAGCAACGATCTTTTTCATTGTATAGGCTCCTCTCAACTATTTCGCTTTAGCGCGTTGAATCGATAAACATTTTATTGCAAATTTCGTGATTCGTCAAGGGGTGAATATTGTATTTTTGAAATTTCGTGCTATAATTTTACACAGATTTATATTTGGAGGTTTTCATCATGAAGATCAATGCCTGCATCGATTTCCCCGCAGTTGCCATGGGACCCACGGTCTCCCGCAAGCTCCTCGCTTATGAACAGGGCGAAAACGGCTACACCATCAACCTGATGAGCGCCAAAGCCGGTGCCGGCGCACCGCCCCATGCCCATCCCCACCTTCAGGCCGTCTACATCATCAGCGGCGAAGGCACTTTCCGCGTCGGTGACGAGACCAAGGTCATCAAGGCCGGCGATATGGTCCAGATCGACGGCAATGTCCCCCACACCTTCGACGACTTCGCTCAGGACACCACCTGGCTGGAGTTCTTCACCCCCGTCCGCGAAGATTACATTCCCAAGGCATAATCAAAGATAATACAACAGCCTCCCGAGATCGGGAGGCTGTTTGTTTATGCCATATTCAATACAAAGAGCATCAGCGCCAACTGCGCGAGAATGATCGCGGGAATGCCGATGACAAAATAGTTCTGCCGCGTCTTATGGCGGAAAGCGTACATGGCGATCAGTGCGCCGATCGACCCGCCCGCCGCCGCCAGCAGAAGCAGCGTCACGATGCGGGTACGCCTGCGATTGCTCATCGCCGCCAGCTTATCCATGCCGTACATGACGATCGTGATCACGTTGATCGCCGCAAGATAGATCAGCAGCCACGATCTGCCTTCAAACAGTTCCCATATCTTCAGCGAGAAACCCTCATGATCCCCCAGCTTGATATACAGAACAATCAGCAGATGAATGACCAGTGCGGCACAGGCCAGCACGCGAATCATCATATTGCCCTTGAATGCCCGTCTGTCCAACAGCAGGATGCCCAGCACCGTGCCGAGGGAACCGCCTGCCACCGTCACGATCATCACGGGAATATCCAGCGGACCGCCGAAGGGTCCGCGCCGCAGCCAGACATTGAGCGCCGTGAGCAGCAGTCCCACCAGATTGATGAGGATCAGATAGCATTCAAACACACCCAAACCAAACAACGAAACTCATCCTTTCAAAGGAAGAGCGCCCGGAAATACAGGCGCTCTATATCACCACTTGGTCTTGATATACTCGAACAGCTTGTCGGCATCACCGTCGTAATGATAGCCGTCCCAGCCTGCCGCTTTTGCCGCGTCGATGTTGGCCTTCGTATCGTCGACGAACAGCGATTCCTCGGCTTTGATACCAAACTTCTGGCAGGCATAATCAAAGATGCAGCGATCGGGCTTGATCATGCGGATGAAGGCGGAATAGATCTCGTCATCCACGATGTGCGTAATAGGGAATAACTGATGGACGCAATCCTTGAAGTAAGTGGAGGCGTTGGACAGGATGTAAACGCCGTAACCCATGGCCTTCAGTCTCGCCATCAGTGCCCAGGTGCCGACGATGGGCGGCATAAAGCGGACCCAGTCCTTGAAGAACAGCTTCGTCTGTTCCTTGAGACGGTCAGGCATCAATGCCACGGTATCGTCCGCGTACTTCCAATAGGAGGCACCCGCGTCCAGAGAGACCCACTCACGATAGATGATCTTGAAGGCTTCCTCACGGTCGGCCTCATCATAGAAATGAGAGACCAGATCGCGGGTATTGAAGCCGCAGATAACGCCGCCGAAATCAAATACAAAATTCTTAAGCATATTGACTCCAAAGAAGCGCCCGCCCGTACAACGGGCGGGCGCCTGATCCATTTTAATTATGCGAAGGGATTCTCGGTCTTGTAGAGCATGGAGGCGGGCTGGTTGAAGCTAACCTTCTCGATGCCCAGGTACTTCAGAACGCTGAAGATCGCCTTGCCGTTCTTGCCGAAGGCAACTGCGCCGTGATGGGGATAACCATCCTCGATCAGGACGTGACGATAGAAGCGATTCATCTCGGGGATGGCGAAAACGCCGATGCCGCCGAAGGAGCAGGTCGCGACGGGCAGGATCTCGCCTTCGGCGATGTAGGCCTGCAGGACGCTGTCCTTGTTGCCCTGGAGACGATAGAAGGTGATGTCGCCGGGGACGATGTCGCCTTCGAGGGTACCGCGGGTGATGTTGGGCTCGGTGTCGGGCTCGAGGGAGCGCTTCATGATCAGCTGATGCTTCATGGTGCCCTTGGTCAGACGGCACATGGGCGTGTTGCCGCAGTGGAAGCCCATGAAGGTCTCATTGTGGCGATAGCTGTACTTGCCTTCGATGTTGGCCTTGTACATATCGGCGGGAACGGAGTTGTTGATGTCCAGCAGG
>JAKSPZ010000101.1 GCA_024404395.1 Clostridia bacterium
TGAAATAGATGAAGGGGTTGTAGTCAACAACAGCCACATAGCTCATGGCGATGACAGTGAAGGCGAGGAGACCAACGCCGGAAACGACACGGATCGCGGTGTCGGAAACGTGGAATCGATTGCGGAGCCACTGACCGACGGGGAGACCGAAGACAACGCCGCCTGCGATGAACAGACCGTACTCACGCAGCAGCAGGGAAGCGGTGGGATCCCAGAAACGCGCACCGTTGATACCGAACATGGTGCCGTAGAAGCGCCAGGCAACGCCGAGATTTTCGGAGCGAATCATGACCGTAACGGTCACCAGCATGAACATGGCATAGAAGATGCCGGGCGCGGCATGTTTTTCGAGCCACTTGCCCAGTCCGCTGACGCGCTCAAATGCCTGCAGGACGAAGAAGGAAATACCCCAGATGACATAGGTCCACGCTGCGCCGTGCCAGAGACCCGTCAGTGCCCAGACAACGAACATGTTGAACAGCATGCGTGCGGTCTTAACGCGGCTTCCGCCCAGAGGGAAGAAGACATAGTCGCGGAACCAGGTGCAGAGGGAGATGTGCCAACGGCGCCAGAATCCGGCAACGGAACGGGAGAGCCAGGGATAATCGAAGTTCTCGAGGAAGTGGAAGCCGAACATGCGTCCGAGACCAATCGCCATGTCCGAATAACCGGAAAAGTCATAGTAGACCTGCATCAGATAGGCGATTGCCGCCAGCCACGCACTGCCCACGGAGAGATAGGAACCGTCCAGCGCAAAGGTGGTATCGACCAGTGCACCGAGGGTGTTTGCCAGCAGCATCTTTTTGCAGAAACCGCCCATAAACCGCTGACAGCCCTGAGTGAAATCGGGAAGATTCTCCTTGCGATGCTCGATCTCTTCGGCGATGGTGCGATAGCGAACGATGGGGCCCGCAATGAGCTGGGGGAAGAAGGAGATGTAGAGGCAGACGTTGATAAGATTGGTCTGTACCTTGCCGTCACCGCGGTAAACGTCGACAACGTAGCTGATCGCCTGGAAAGTGAAGAAGGAGATGCCGATGGGGAGTGCGATCTTCGGAACGGCGAAACTCAGCCCGAACCAGCTGCGTACGCTGCCCATCAGGAAGGTCAGATACTTGAAGACACCCAACAGACAGAGGTTGAAGACAGCCATCAGAACGATGACACGCTTAGCCTTTTTCTTATCATCCCGCAGCTTGTCCACCCAGAGACCGAAGCCCCAGTTGGCGACGATGGAGGCGATCATGATGAGAACGAATTTCGGCTCACCCCATGCATAAAAAAGCAGGCTCATGAGGGTGAGGAACAGATTGCTCAGTTTGCGATTTTTATGGATGATAAAATAAACGATCAGAACGATCGGCAGAAAATAGAACAGGAAGATCTTGCTGGAGAAAACCATTTTGTGTGACTCCTTACCGTATACAAATCCGACCTTAATTATAACGTATTTCGGGAATTTTGTCCATATTGGACTGCGAATTTCTTCCTTTGTCCATGAAAGTGATTAATGAAGTTTTATTTGCATATTCCGTCATTTTCGTGTATAATGTCAGTTAGTTACAAAGGGGGATTGTTTTTATGAAGCTTTTGATCGCAATCGTTCAGGATGAAGATGCTTCCAAGCTGGTCGCAGAGCTCATGACGAACGGATATCGCGTTACCAAACTTGCAACCACCGGCGGCTTCCTGCGCGCAGGCAATACCACGCTGCTGGCCGGTGTCGAAGAAGTTCAGCTGGATGAGGCACTTGCGATCGTTGAAAAGGTCTGCAAGAGCCGCAAGCAGCTCGCTACCGCGCCCACGCCTGCAACCGGCACTTCCGGCGGCGTGATGTCTTCCTATCCCGTTGAGGTAACGGTAGGCGGCGCAACGGTCTTTGTGATGGACGTTGATCGCTTCGTCAAGTTCTGATGGCGAATCCCAACGAGCGTGTCGCTGCGCTGCTACGCGGCATTAACGGCGGCACCGGTGTGCACGCTGCCCTGTTTTCCGGACCGAAAGGAACGGGTAAACGGGAGGGCGCGGTTTGGTTGGCCAGCGGAGTGATGGGCGAATCGGACAGCAAGCCCTGTGGGGTCTGTCCCGCCTGCAGACGCGTCGCTGAGGGGCAGCACATCGACGTGCGTTTTATCGAGCCGGAAAAGAACCTGATCAAGGTCGATACCATTCGAGAACTGATCAACTTTCTGAATATGTCCGCCTACGAAGGCGGTTATCGCGTGGCGATCATCGATGGTGCGGAATGCATGAACGAGCAGGCTCAAAATGCATTGCTGAAGACCCTCGAGGAGCCCGGCGATAGGGTGGTCATGCTCCTGCTGACCACAACACCCGAGGCATTGCTGCCGACGGTCATTTCAAGATGCCGCATGGTGCGGTTTACGCCCATGTCAGTGGAAGCCTGTGCCGCCGAATTGGAGAAGCGCGGAATGACGCCTTCACGGGCGCGGTTGCTTGCGGGGCTCGGTCAGGGTGCCGTGGGCGAAGCGGAGCGCATCGATAAGGATGCGTCTTACTTTGAACTGCGCGATCGTGTTTTTGCGGCACTGAAGCGTTTAAAGGATACGGCATCCGTGCTGGATGCCGCCAACGAGATCGGCACTTTCGGCAAAGAAGATGGCGACACGGTCCGTCCCGAGAATGTGGTTCTGGACATCCTCGAACTCTGGGCAAGAGACCGAATGGCAATCCAGAACGGTGGGGAAGTCTTCCAGACCGACATCATCGCCGACCTGAAGGCATCGAAGATCGATGGAATAAAAATGTTGAAGCTGGTTATGAAAGCACGCGTGTCTTTCAGACAGCATGTCAACTGGACGAATATATTGGAGACCATGTTCTTTGAACTGGTCAACGGAAACTGAGGAGGATAACCGTCGATGGCAACGGTAATCGGAGTCCGCTTCAAAAAAGCGGGCAAGGTATATTATTTCGATCCCGGCGAGTTTTGGCCCAACGCGGGCGATTTCGTAGTCGTTGAGACCACTCGCGGCGCTGAGTTGGGCGAGGTCATCGCCGCGGCGCGGACCATTGCGGACGAACAGATCGTGACGCCTTTGAAGAAGGTCGTACGCATGGCAACGTCCGACGATATCCGTCGTGCCGAGAGCAACGAACAGCGCGAAAAGGAAGCGTACCGCATCTGTCAGGAAAAGATCATCAAGCATAAGCTTGAGATGAAACTTGTCAGTGTGGAATACACATTTGATGACAGCAAGATCATTTTTTATTTCACCGCCAACGGGCGCGTGGATTTCCGCGATCTTGTCAAGGATCTGGCAACGGTCTTCAAGACGCGCATCGAGCTGCGACAGATTGGTGTGCGCGATGAGGCAAAGATGCTCGGCGGCATCGGCTCCTGTGGACGCCCCATCTGCTGCGGTGCTTTCCTGGGTGACTTCCAGCCCGTATCCATCAAGATGGCGAAGGAACAGAACCTGTCCCTGAATCCCACCAAGATCTCCGGTCTCTGCGGCAGACTGATGTGCTGCCTGAAGTATGAGCAGAGCACCTATGAGCAGACGTTGAAGCGCGTGCCGAAGGTGGGTAAGGAGATCGTCACGCCCGACGGCATCGGTGTCATCACCGAGATCAATGCCATTCGCGAGAGCGTGAAGGTCCGCATCCATACGGGTGACGACGAGTTCGAGTTCCGTGTGTATCCCATTGACGACTGCCGTCGTCCCGATGCGGGTGAAGTTGCCGCCCATCGCGAGCAGATGAAGAGCTTTGCGCCGAAGCCCGTAAAGGTCGAGAAGCCCGAAAAGGTAGAAAAGGCAGCGGAGGAAGCGCCTGCGGAAGAACCGAAGAAAAAGCGTTATCCCCATCAGAAGCCTGTCAAGACGCTGAGCACCGACGAGTTCCTCGAGCAGATGCAGACGCCCGACGAGCCCGCACCCGAGGCCGGTGAAGCCCCCAAGCCCGAGGGCGGAGAGGCACCCAAGCATAAAGAACATCGTCGTCGTCATCGCAGCAATCGCGGCAAGCGCGAGGAAGGCGAAGGAAACGACAATCGAAACGATAACAATAATAACAACGACTGACGGAGGACAGACCCATGGTCAATTGGACGAATTTTGATGAGTTGAAGAGTGTAAAAGCACTTGAACAGATGGAACGCGTATGTCTGAAGTGCGCGATGTCCGGCGAGAACGGCAAGGGACGTGTTGAGGAGAACAGCGGTCCCACGTGTTACGGACTGGCCTACAACTATTCCGCGAAGCAGGTCAATTAGGAGATCATCGACGGTCTGCAGGCACTGGCGGAAGAAGCGCAGCTGGCTGAGAAGTATGCAGCCCTTTACAGCGGCGAGATCATCAATACCGGCGAAAAGCGCCGCGTACTGCATCAGCTGACGCGCGGTCAGCTGGGCGATGCGGTCGTCATCGACGGCGTCGACAAGGGTGCATTCTATGCCGAACAGCAGAAGAAGATCACCGCTTTTGCCAACCGTGTTCATGCGGGCGAGATCGTAAACGCAGCAGGCGAGAAGTTCACCACCGTTGTGCAGATCGGTATCGGCGGCAGCGACCTCGGTCCCCGCGCCATGTATATCGCTCTGGAGAACTGGGCACGTAAGAACGGCTGCTTCAAGATGGAAGCACGCTTCATCAGCAATGTCGACCCCGATGATGCCGCTGCCGTGCTGAACGGTATCGATGTTGCTCACAGCATCTTCATCCTGGTCTCCAAGTCCGGCACCACCCTTGAGACCCTCACCAACGAAGCCTTCGTCAAGAATGCCCTTGCCAACGCGGGTCTGGACGCTTCCAAGCATATGATCGCCGTCACCAGCGAGACCTCTCCTCTGGCGAAGAGCAGCGATTACCTCGCCGCCTTCTTCATGGATGACTTTATCGGCGGTCGTTATTCTTCCTGCTCCGCAGTCGGCGGTGCAGTACTGTCTCTGGCATTCGGTCCCGAGATTTTCGAGCGTTTCCTTGCCGGCGCCGCCGCAGGCGACAAGATGGCGACCGAAAAGGACAGCCGCAAGAATCCG
>JAKSPZ010000102.1 GCA_024404395.1 Clostridia bacterium
GTCGGATATCCTCCCCCGTGTGGAAGCGGTGGGATCCGAACCCTCGGATATTGATCCAAAAAACAAGAAAAACCAGCCCGAAGGCCGGCTTCATGAAGAAAGGTCAATCGTTGATCTTCCGGATGCGGTCAATACCGTAGAGGGCACCGAGTCTGCTACCGTTTTCCCAGAAAATGTGTACGGTTGCGATATCATCCACCCAACCTACCATGCCCCGTAGTCCCGGCGGCATATCGGTATAGGGATCATCCATCTCGATCAGCTCGACGTGGGTCCCGCTCGGGTACATTTTCCTGACGCGCTGTACGGTATCATAGGAAGGAAATTTGTTCATCAATATCGCTCTCCTCTCAGAAAGAATAGTCATAGTATTCATGGCGACCTACCGATACGGTCTTGTCCTGCCAGATGAAGCACTTGTACTTGCGGCTCCAGTGGGCTACAAAGATCTGGCCGTTCTCATCAGGCTCATAGCGGTAGTCCTGGCAATCGCTCATGCCATAGTTGTCTGTACGGATCGCTCTATCCCTACGGATCCACAGGGTGGACTTGGTTCGGCGGATGATTGTACCTGCGTGTGCATCGCTCCATAGGTGTACCGTTACACCGTCTCCGACCTCCAGTCCTTGATACAGCTTCTCGCGGTATGAGGCCATGATCTCGTCAATAGCATCTCTCAGACAGGTGATCTCGTGGGCCTTGTCCAGTTCCTTGCGGTATTCTTCCATGCTGTACTTCATTGGTTTGTCCTCCAGTAATTTAATGTAACTGAGTGTTACCATAGATGCGTCGATAAGACAAGCTCACTTTAACAGACATGAAAAAACCGGCATGGAGCCGGTATGTAGCATTATCCGCATAGATCAGATGTCGATTGTAGGTCCACTCTTGAATTCGAACCGAAGTGTACCGTCTTTCATGACGCGCACGGCTTCCACCGTATTCCGGAACAGCTGATCATCAAAGCCGCAGATCTTCTCCTCCTCACGGAGGAGCGTAATATACTGCCGAAACAGCCGCACCGATATTCTCCTTCAGACGGTCCATATCGGGATTGTACAATACGATTCCCGCAACGACCGACGGAATTTCGTTAATCGTCATAAATGATCTTCTCCTTATATTGTGTTCGTCAGATGCGGCCAAACAGAAAACGAAGTGCTAAATTAAGCCTGACGCTCGCCTTCTCATTGGGATGCCATCTTCTCAGAAAAATCCCTCTCAGTCTATATACCGGATTTGTTCTGTAAAACGCCACCTGTTTCACACTTTCAAGCACTTCCGGGGTCATATCCTCGCGGTATGCCTCGTACAGACCTTTAGCCGCACTGCCGCAGTACATGGGCCTGATAAACCTTCTCACCGTTCGCTTCAGCTTCTGTACCCGCCCGGTCTTCCCTGTCCTTTTACCCTTCATACTTGCGTTGCTGCCATGAATGCGGTAGGAAAAATGCGGCACGGGATCATAAACACATTTTCCTCCAAGAACGAAGTTGCTGCGATAGAGCCACCGGTCATGATATCCCTTGATTTTTGAAAATCCGGCTTATAGCGAAGGACTCTTTCCCGCAGGCGGTCGTTGATCACCATGGTACAGCCCTGAACGGTCCCTCTGCAGATCAAAACTCTCTCAATTACGGTTGGCGGTACGGGAAGGCGCGCATACCGCGGATCGTTCTCAGGCAGGGGATTTCCTTCCGAATCGATCTGACGGTTTGCGCCGCAGTAGATCAGATACCGGTCCGGATCCTCCGCCCGCAGCAGGTTGACCGCGCTGACCAGCTTGTCGCTGTCCCATATATCATCCTGATCGCAAAACGCGTAGTACTTATAGTCGTCGGCGTCCTCAAGCAGCTTCCAGAACGCTGCGGTAGGCTTCAGATTTTCGCCGTAGCGGATACGGACATTCGGAAGGGCCGCGTATTTCGCGTAGATATCCTTCGCGGGCTCGGGAGAGCCGTCATCGCGGATATCCAGAAAAACATTTACCCCTGTCTGGGCAAGAACGCTGTCGATCTGCTCCTCAAGGTATTGCGCCCCGTTGTACGCGGACAGAAGGACACACACTGTCGGAAGCATTTCAGTATCGGTATGCATGGATAAGCCTCTCTTTGTTTACTCTGAAAGCTTTATACAGGATATGTGTGAGCGCGTCAACCGTATGTCATGGGCGGCGCGTACATTCCCGGAGAAGATGTTTATCAAAAAAGCGGCCCCGGAATTCCGGGGCCGCTTTGATGTTTAACCCTTTACCGCGCCGGCGGTAACGCCCGCGATGATGTGCTTCTGGCAGGCCAGATAGAACACGATGATGGGAATGATGCTGAGGGTGATCAGCGCCATGACCGCGCCCATGTCCACGGAGCCGTAGCTGCCCTGCAGATACTGGATGTGGATCGGGATCGTCATGTACTTCGTGCGGTCGAGTACCAGATACGGCAGCAGGTAATCGTTCCATACCCACATGATCTCAAGGATGCCCACCGAGACCAGCGTGGGCTTCATGACCGGCAGCGTCACGCGGAAGAACGTGCCCACGGTGCCGCAGCCGTCGATGGCTGCCGCCTCTTCGATCTCAAGCGGAATGCCCTTTACGAAGCCCGTGAACATGAATACCGCAAGGCCCGCGCCGAAGCCCAGATAGATCACCGGAATGGTGAAGGGCGTATCCAGATGCAGCCCGCGGGCGGTATCCGCCAGCGTGTACATGACCATCTGGAACGGCACGATCATCGAGAAGATGCACAGGTAGTAGACCACCTTGGACATGGTGTTCCATACGCGGGAGATGTACCATGCCGCCATGGATGTGGCGACCAGGATCAGCGCAGTGGATACCACCGTGATCAGGAAGGAGTAGCCTACGGAATAATAGAACGGATAGTTGCCGAAGGTGATGCCGTGCACATAGTTGCCGATGCCCATGAAGGTCTCGGCGTTCGGGAACGCGAAGGTCGCCGTGTTGATGGAGCCGTTCGTCTTCAGCGAGTTCATCAGCACCAGCAGTACGGGGATCATGTATCCGATGCAGATGACCGCGAACAGGATCGTAAGGAAACCGAATTTCGGCTTGGTCATCGGCGCCTTGTTGGGGGTAAGCTTGTTCTGCATATTACTGCTGCACCTCCTTCGAACGGGTCACACGGAGCTGGATGAGCGCGATAACAGCTACCAGAATGAAGAAGACCACTGCCTTCGCCTGGGCAACGCCGTGCCACTTCCAGTTGATGTTGAAGGTGTTGTATATGTTCAGCGCAAGCAGCTCGGTCAGCTTGACGCCCGTCGCCGTAACGGGGTTGCCGCCCGTGAGCGCGAGGTTCTGGTCGAACAGCTTGAACGAATTGGTCAGTGTCAGGAAGGTGCAGATGGTGATGGAGGGCATCATGTTCGGGATGGTGACGTTCCAAAGCGTCTGCCAGCCCGTGGCGCCGTCGATCTTGGCCGCCTCGATCATATCGTTCGGCACAGCCATCAGACCCGCGATGTAGATGATCATCATATAACCGATCTGCTGCCAGGCGACAACGATGATCAGCGCCCAGAAGCCCACGGTGGAATTCAGATCGAGATTGGTGTTGAAGTAGGACAGGATTCCGGTGAACACCATGCGCCAGATGTAGCCCAGCACGATGCCGCCGATAAGGTTCGGAAGGAAGAACACGCTGCGGAACAGGTTCGCGCCGCGGATCTCGCGCGTGAGACCGTACGCTATCGCGAACGCCAGCACATTGATGATGACCAGCGAAAGCACGGTAAACAGAGCGGTGAGCCAGAACGCGTGCACGAAGGTGGGATCGCTGAACGCCTTGGCGTAGTTGTCAAGACCCACCCACTTGTAGTTGGACATGGTCTTGAAGCTGGTAAAGGACATGAAGATACCCTTTACAAAGGGATACAGGAAGCCGATGCAGAAGGCGGCAAACGTAGGCAGCAGAAACAGCGGCCACCATTTGCACATGGTGTTTCTGATCAGTCCCGACCTCAGGGCTGTGTTGTCGACTTTCTTTTTCTTGGCCATCGTCGTGCCTCCTTGAAACTTCAGTTGGGGAGAGCCGGGTCCGGCTCTCCCCCATTCTCATCCGCGGATGAGATTACTGCATGTTGTACTGGGTTGCCCAGCCGTCAACGAACGCTGCCACGACATCGTCCCAGCTGCCGGTGCCGGCAGTGTACTGTGCGAGCATGGAGACAACGTTGGCGCGCCAGGTGTCAACATTCGGAGTGTAGTTGAAGGCCCAGGTCACAACGTACTTGCCGGCGGCGATCAGCTCGTTGGCGGCGTTGAAGAATACGTTGTCGGATGCCTTGGCTGCCTTGGAGGGGATGGGGCCGAACTGCTCAGCCACCATCGCGGTGCCTTCCTCGGAGGTGACGACCCACTTCATGAACTCCAGAGTTGCCTCGATGTTCTCTTCGGAAGCGGTGTTGTTGACTGCCCAGCAGTTCTCGGTGCCTGCGCACAGACCGGCCTCGGATTCGCCGTCAACGCCGCAGTAGATCGGGATCATGGTCAGGTCTTCGGCGTTCAGGCCGAAGTTGCCGGTCAGGCTTGCGTACTCCCAGGTGCCGTTCTGATAGAACACGGCCTTGCCCTCGCCGAACTCTGCCTCCGCCTGGTCGCCGGCGTAGGAGGACAGCTGTACGGCATCCGCGGCGGAGTCCGCTACCGTGAGCGGAGCGGGGACGCGGCGACGGAGACGGTGAAGACCGAGGCCAAAACGCTGCCCGGCATGGATTATACGCTGGTCACGAAGGACACCACGGAGCTGGGCAGCGGCTGGTTCGTGGCGGCGGGCGATGTGACCATTGACGGCACCGTCACGGTGAACGGCACAGGCGCCGAGCCCACCAACCTGATCCTGATGGACGGCGCAAAGCTGACGGTCACGGGAAGCGACGACAGCGCAGGTATCAACGTAGCCACCGAGGAAGAAGGTACTGTTCATGCCCTGAA
>JAKSPZ010000103.1 GCA_024404395.1 Clostridia bacterium
CCCATGGGTACCTTTGCGTACACCACGCTCGAAGTGGAAGACGCCGATATCCTGAATGTGACCGCAGACGGTCAGCTGGAAGCGCTGCAGCTCGGCAGTACCGACGTAACGGTCCACATTCCCGCACTGGACAAGCATATGACTGTGACGGTCACCGTCGTCGATGAACTTGACGGCATTGAACTGGCCGCCGAAAAGTCCACCCTTGAACTCCATGAGACCACGGTCATCACCTGCACACTCCTGCCTGAAAACGCCATCGGTACGGGTCTCGTCACCATGGCCTCTCAGGACGACGACATTGCCTATTACGACAATGAAGCCGGCGAGCTGGTCGGTCTGAGCTATGGTACGGCAACCATCCACGCGGAATCCGGTGATACCAACGTGACTGCCGAAATCTCCGTCAATGTCCTTGGCGGCAAGCGCAGACTGTTCGTTGCCAACTATTTCGCCAATCCCAAAGAGTGGGGCTATCTGCCTTTCTCCAACAACAATGCCAACGGCATCGCCACCGTATTCGGTGCGGCCGAAGTCGAAGGACAGCACTATCAGGTCACGGGTCCCCTGACCAATGTGCAGAGAGACTCCATGCTTGCTCAGATGGATGCCTGCTTCGCAGATGCGACGGATGACGATATTTCCGTCATCTACATCTGTGCTCACGGTGCTGCGGATACTGCCACCGGCCGCTATATGTTCGGTGTCAACGAAAACACCGGCGTCAACTCTGCGGAGATCGCGAGTCATGTTCGCAAGATCAAGGGTAAGATCGTCTTCATCATGGACTCCTGCTCCAGCGGTAAGCTCATTGACGATCTGGGAGGATTGATTGAAGAAGAAGGCGACCGCATCGCGTTCCTGGCGGCGGCTCACTGGGATACCAGTGGTTGCTACTGGGTTGGCAGCGATGAACAGTCCTCTGTTGACTTCTTCACCCACGCCCTTCTGTACGGCCTCGGCTTCAATGAGTGCAGAGGCTTCGGCGGAAATCCCCGCGGTTGGCTGACCAGCGATGAACCTGCTGACAAGAACGGCGACGGCCTTGTCACCGTGGCTGAGACGTTTGCCTACGCACAGCCTCAGACGGTTGCGTTCATCCAGTCTGCACGTTCCTCCAAGCAGTTCCGAGGCAATCCTGCCCAGGTGCCGCAGAGCGCGATCAGTGCAGAGATGGCAGATCTCGTTCTGTTTGCAAGAGACTGATTTCAAACGAAAGCCCGTGGTGATCCGCGGGCTTTCAATTTGTGAGGTAGAAAATGACTGAAGTGCATAAGGGACATCGAAAACGTCTGCGTGAGCGCGCGACGGCAGAGGGACTGGATAGTTTTAATCCCCATCAGATCATGGAACTGCTGCTGTTCGAAGCGCTGCCCAGACAGGACGTCAGCGAGCGCGCTCATGCGTTGATCGAGCGATTCGGCACCGTTCAAGGCGTGCTCAGCGCGTCTGTGGAGGAACTGGCGTCGGTCCCGGGCATCGGCAAACGTACTGCGGAATGGCTGGCATCGATCGGTGAATTGACCGAGGCTTACAGCCGTATCGAGATGGAAGATCGACTGACGGTGAAGGGCTTGAGATCTGCCATTCGCTTTGCCATGAGCGAAGCGGAGAAGGTGAGCTTTCCCTCTGTATGGCAGTTGACGACCACTCGAACGGGGGTTGCTGCTTCATTCAAGAGACTGAGCGATTCCGCCGAATGGTACCGCCCCGAAGTGCTGAAGGTCGCCATGAGCGACATTCTTGCTTCCCACGGCGGCTGTGTTCTGATCATCGTATTCGACAGACAGATGGATACCGAACACCTGACGGAGCAGGCGCAGGCTTATGCATCGACCTTATCGCTGATGAACGTGGAACTGCTGGACATCCTCATCACGGTCGGAAATGGGATCACCAGCATCCGCAGAACCGAGGGTTTTGAGCCCAGAGGCAATTCGAGACTGACGGAAGGTTACCTTCGGGAGCCGGACGATGAAGCACAGAATTAATCTTGCGCTTGTTGACGGTTTGTAGCCCGTGTGTTATAATAACTGACGTCGATGACGAAGAGGAGTACCCGAATGCCGTCAACAGAGAGAACGATCCTTGGCTGGAAGATCGTTCGGACAACGCAGAGGGGAAGGTCGCTTCCGAGACGATCGGCCGAACGGAGTAAGCCGATGGGGTGCGCCCCATAAAGCGCGTATGAGCCTCGCGGAATGCGGGGGAATAAAGGTGGTAACGCGGAGCCATTCGCCCTTTGGTGAATGACCCGCGTGTTTTTATTCCATGAGGTGGTACAATGAACAATCTGTTCGCAGGCGGAATCTCGCCGGCGCGCGTCAATCCCGTGGGACTGGTTCTGATGGCGATCGCACTGGTCGTCGCAGCGATCGCGGGTCCCGTGGCGGATAAGACGAACGGCGGACTGCGCACCAAGAACATCATTAAAGTCTGCGCGCTGCTGCTGTGTGCGGCAGGCGCATTGATCGCGATCTGTGCATAGGGGAGGAAACAGAAATGGCAACCGAATTCACGATGGAAAAAGTCTTTCAACCGCAGCAGATTGAAAGCAGAATCTATGAGAAGTGGGAGACTTCCGGCGCCTTCAAGCCCGTGATGCATCCCGACAAGAAGCCTTTTACGATCGTCATGCCGCCGCCGAACATCACCGGTCAGCTGCACATCGGTCATGCGCTGGATGAGATGCCTCAGGACGTTCTTATCCGCTATCATCGCATGAAGGGCGATCCCGCCCTGTGGGTCCCCGGTACCGACCACGGCGCCATCGCTACCGAAGTCAAGGTCGTTGACGCACTGAAGAAGGAAGGCCTGACCAAGCAGGATATCGGTCGTGAAAAGTTCCTGGAGCGCACCTGGGAATGGAAAAAGGAATACGGCGGAAGAATCGTCCGTCAACTGAGAAAGCTTGGCGTTTCCTGCGACTGGTCCCGTGAGCGTTTCACCATGGACGACGGTCTTTCCAAGGCTGTCCGTGAGACCTTTGTCCGCCTGTACGAGAAGGGCCTGATCTACCGCGGTGATCGCATCATCAACTGGTGCCCCACCTGTAAGACCGCTCTGTCCGATGCCGAGGTCGAATACGAAGAGCAGGATTCCTTCCTCTGGCATATCCGCTATCCCGGTCACGACGGTCACGACATCATCGTCGCAACCACCCGTCCCGAGACCATGCTGGGCGATACCGGCGTCTGCGTCAACCCCGAGGATGAGCGCTATCAGGACATGATCGGCAAGACTGTCACTCTGCCCATCATGAACCGCGAGATCCCCATCGTCGCCGATGATTACGCCGAACTGGGCTTCGGTACCGGCGCCGTTAAGATGACCCCCGCTCATGACCCCAACGACTTTGAGGTCGGTAAGCGCCACAATCTGCCCATGATCCGCATCATGAACGATGACGGTTCCATGAACGAGAATGCCGGCAAGTACAACGGTATGACTCGTGAAGCATGCCGCAAGGCGATCGTCGCCGAGCTGAAGGAGCTGGGTCTGCTGGTCAAGACCGAGCCTCTGAAGCACAACGTCGGCACCTGCTATCGCTGCCACGATACCGTTGAAACCATCCTCGGCTTCAAGCCCCAGTGGTACGTCAAGATGGAGCCTCTGGCCAAGCCCGCCCTCGAGGTCGCCGAGGCAGGCACGCTGCGCGTCACCCCCGATCGCTTCGAAAAGACCTACTTCAACTGGATGGAGAACATCCGCGACTGGTGCATCAGCCGTCAGCTGTGGTGGGGTCACCGCATTCCCGCTTTCTACTGCGATACCTGCGGTGAAGTGACTGTTTCCCGCGAAGACATCACTGTCTGCCCGAAGTGCGGCAAGCCCGTCCATCAGGAAGAGGACGTCCTCGATACCTGGTTCTCCTCCGCACTGTGGCCCTTCAGCACCCTCGGCTGGCCCGAGAACACTGAAGACCTCAAGACCTTCTATCCCAACTCCGTGCTGTCCTGCGGCTATGACATCATCTTCTTCTGGCTGGCACGCATGGTCTTCTCCGGCATCGAGCAGATGGGTGAGTGCCCCTTCCAGGTCGCCCTCATGCACGGTCTGGTCCGTGACGCTCAGGGCCGCAAGATGTCCAAGTCTCTCGGCAACGGCATCGATCCCATCGAAGTCATCGACAAGTTCGGCGCCGACGCACTGCGCTTATCTCTCATCATGGGCGTTGCCCCCGGCAGCGATATCCGCATGTCCGAGGAGAAGATCGAGTCCTACCGCAACTTCGCCAACAAGATCTGGAACGCCAGCCGCTTCGTGCTGATGAACCTGGAGGACTTCGAGCCCGCAGGTCTGCCCGCACCCGAGAAGCTGGGTCTCAGCGATAAGTGGATCCTGACCCGCTATCACGAGACCGTCAACGCGATCACCGAGAACCTCGAGAACTACGATCTCGGCTTCGCAGCGACCCGTCTGTACGACTTCATCTGGTCCACCTTCTGTGACTGGTACATCGAAGTCGCCAAGCAGGGACTCTATGCCGAAGATGGCGAGACCAAGCACAACACTCAGGAAGTTCTGGTCTATGTCCTTACCGGCATCCTGAAGCTTCTCCATCCCTATATGCCCTTCATCACCGAAGAGGTCTACAGCTACCTGCCCGGTGTGGACGGCATGCTGATCTCCGCACAGTGGCCTGTCTGCGATGCGAAGTACGTCTTCAGCGCCGAAGCCGATCAGATGGAAGGCGTCATGGAGATCATCCGCTCCATCCGTAACCTGCGCGCCGAAATGAATGTTGCACCCGGCAAGAAGGCAACGCTGATCCTGCGTGCCCATGAAGGCTGGGCAGACACCCTCGCTGCCGCAGAAGGTTATTTCACCCGTCTGGCAGGCGCTTCCAAGGTTGAGTTCATCGCCGACGAAGCCAATCCCGAGAAGTCCGCTTCCGCAGTTACCGCTGCCTGCGAGCTGT
>JAKSPZ010000104.1 GCA_024404395.1 Clostridia bacterium
TCCCGTATGGGACAGACATTCCCCGTTCGGATCAGAGATCGGCGGTTGTACTTTTACGCAGAATGAGAACGTTCTCATTCTTGAAAACATATTATCGGGAGAACTGAAATGGGAAAGGTTACACTCATCAACGTCGGCTACGGCGACGCCATCCTGTTCCGTACCGATGACGGCAAGCTGGTCATGCTGGACGGCGGCAGCGCCCTCGAGTCTGAATATGCCGGCGACGCCTATCGCGTCCGCAGCGCCGAATATCTGAAAGCACAGCATATCACCCATCTGGATGCGCTGATCATCTCCCACGTCCACGAAGACCATGTCTGTGGTCTGGAAGCCGTCCTGAAGGACGTCAGCGTCGACAGCATCTATGTCCCCTATCCCGTCGCCCCCTTCCTGAAGGGCAAAGACCTGCAGGCGGGCGAAGGCGCGGCGCGCAGCGTTCCCCTGTACACCAACGCATTGAACGCCTATCGCCACATCATGGTGAACGCCGCCGAAAAGGGCATCCCCGTAAAGGAAATGGTCCTGGGCGACACCTTCGCGCCGGTCTGCGGCATCGAGATGCAGATCCTCGCGCCGAAGCGTGAGAACATCGCCACCTACATGGCACTGGTGGAAGAAGCCTATGCCGAGGGCACAACTCAAGCGCGGATCACCGAGATCCTCACCACCCTCGATTCCACCTCCAACGGCACCAGCTTCCTGCTCCGCACCGAGATGAACGGCTCCGTCCTGCTGCTGGCGGCGGACAGCGTTCCCAAGGAGTGGACCGAGAGCTACACGCCCCGCCTGAATGACGTCAAGGTCTTCAAGCTCCCCCATCACGGTCAGCGTGACGCGGTGGACGAGGCCTTCATGAAGGACATGCCCCTCACCCACGTCATCACCACCTCCGCTTCCGACCGCCGCTACAACAGCGCCAACCCGGAAGTCTACGAGCGGCTGACGGCCATGCAGCCCGACTGTCCGCCCATGTTCCTGTTCAGCGACGAGCGGGAATATCCGCCCTACTTCTCTCAGCCCGACGGCTTCAACGCCATCGAACTGACCATCGAAGCGGGCGAGGTCACGCCGGCGTACATCCGCCTCTGACCGAAAGGTGAATTTGCGACGCAGATCCGCGGGGAACACCGAAAAAGCCCCGAATCCTGCCTGAATGTGTATGGTTTTAAACCGTAAATTAAAGAAAAGGAGAACCCCAACCATGAAGAAAATCATTACCCTGGTCCTGGCAATCGTTCTCGTGCTGAGCTGCACCGCACTGGCAGAGTGGCCCGAGAAGGATATCCTCCTCATCCAGCCCTGGTCCCTCGGCGGCGGCCCCGACGTCATCACCCGCAAGATCTGCGAGTATTCCACCGATTACTTCGGCCACACCATGTATGTTGAGAACCACAACGGTGCTTCCGGCACCATCGGCATGAACGACTTCCTCGAGGCCGAGGATGATGGCTACACCATCTTCTGCTGCAACGGCCCCCTCTTCTCCCTGACCCCCGAGTTCATCCCTGTTGACTACACCATCGATGACATCACCCCCCTGGTCGGCATCCGCATCACCGAGTTCGTCATCCTGACCAAGGCTGACAGCGGCATCACCAACCTCGAAGAGCTGGTTGCCTATGCAAACGAAGGCCACGTCATCACCTACGCCACCACCGGCGGCCCCGGCAATGACAGCTACACCATGATCTCCGCTCTGTTCGCCATGCTGGACATCCCCTGCGAGGCAGTTCCCTATGACGGCGGTCAGGAAGCCATCAACGCCCTCGTCGGCGGCCACGTTGACGTCGCTGCAGGTTCTCCCCCCGTTTATCGTGAGTACGTCATCAACGGCGATCTGAACTGCCTGGGCACCTTCATCCCCGAAGGTCTGGACGTCGAGGGCATCGGCCACATCGATTCCTTCAAGTCTCAGGGCTACGACATCGAGTTCACCGGTATGGACTACCTTGCTTGCCGTTCCACCGTTGATCCCGAGATCCAGGCCAAGCTGCGCGAGTACGTTCTGTACGTCTACTCTCAGCCCGATTTCCAGGAGTTCATGGCCGGTATGGGCATGGCCGCTTGGGACGCCGATGCTGAGACCATCCTCGCTATGATCGATGCTCAGACCGAGGCTATGGCAGCCTACATTCCCCTGGTCGGCTAATCTCAATCACTAATCACTCGCTGCCCCATACCCGTGGGTGTGGGGCAGCCTTTCAGTCAAAAGGAGGTGCCGGACCACAATGAAGATCAAGTACAATAAAGAGATCATCTCCGGTGCGATCTTTACCATCCTCGGTCTGGTTCTGTGGTTCCTGATTCCCTCTCAGATCCCAACGAGGGAAACAAAGGCAATCAATGCCCAGACCATGCCCCGCATCGCCATCGGCGGCATGGTGATTTTTGCCTTCTGCCTGCTGATGGAGGGACTGTTCATGCGTCCCAAGCAGGAACTGGTCATTTCCCGTGAGAGCTTCCGTTCCGCAGGCTTCAAGCGTGAAATGAAGTCCATCCTGTATGCTCTGTTCCTGGTCGTCTTCTGCTTCATCATCAAGCCTCTGGGCTTCGTGCCCTCCGTCGTCCTGCTGGTGATCGCGATCCTGCTGTACTACGGCGCCCGGAAGTGGTACTACTATGCCATCCCCCTCGCGATGGTCGGTGTTGTTTACTACGTATTCCGTGTGATCCTCCACATTTCCCTGCCATAACGAGAAAGGAGCGTAACCTATGAAAGAATTCTTGGGTGGATTGCAGATCCTGGCTCAGTGGCAGAACTTCCTGATCATTCCGCTGGGTCTGATCATCGGTATCGTCGTCGGCGCCATCCCCGGACTGACCTCCGACCTCGGTATCATCCTTTGCATCCCGCTGACCTACGGCATGGATCCCACCATGGCGATCCTCATGCTGCTGGCCATCTACTGCGGCGGCACCTACGGCGGTTCGATCACGGCCATCCTGATCAACACGCCCGGCACTTCTGCCAACGCGGCCACACTATTTGACGGGTACCCAATGACCCAAAACGGTAAAGCCTTCAAGGCCTTACAAATGGCGCTGTTCGCCTCCACCATCGGCGGTCTGATCAGCGCGTTCGCCCTGATGTTCCTGGCCCCCCTGATCGCTAAGGTCACCCTGCTGTTCGGTCCCGCCGAGTACTTCGCACTGGCGGTCTTCGGTCTGTCCGTTATCGCAGGCGTTTCCAACAACAGCATCTTCAAGGGTCTGATCGGCGCCTGCATCGGTCTGTTCATGGCCACTGTCGGCATCGACTCCATCAGCGGCACCACCCGCTTCATCTTCGGTCAGAAGAAGCTCATGGCGGGTATCGATCTGATCATTGCTCTGATCGGTCTGTTCGCGATCTCCGAGATCCTGATGAAGTCTCAGTACAATCCCAAGACGGATCACAAGACCATCAAGGCTTCCGAGATCACCAAGGACAAGATCACCAGAGAAGAATATCGCCGCTGCCGCAAGCCTATCGGCATCGGTTCCCTGATCGGCGTCATCATCGGCGCGACCCCCGGTACCGGCGGCGGTCTGGCTGCCTTCATCGCTTACAACCAGGTCAAGCAGAGCTCCAAGCATCCCGAGACCTTCGGTAAGGGCGAGATCGAAGGCGTTGCCGTTTCCGAATCCGCCAACAACGGTGCCTGCGGCGCGACCATGATCCCCATGCTCACCCTTGGCGTTCCCGGTGACGGTGCCACCGCCATCCTGATGGGTGCCTTCATGCTCCACGGCATGATCCCCGGCCCCACCCTCTTCGCCGAGCAGGGCAACATCCTGTACGCCATCATGATCGGTCTGGTCGTGGTCAACATCTTCATGTACCTGGTCGGTAACGTGTTCACCCGCTTCTACGCCAACATCACCCGCATCCCCTACGAGATCCTGGCGCCCATCGTCCTGACCTTCTGCATCGCAGGTTCCTACTCCACCAATAACCGCCTGTATGATATCTACATCATCCTGATCTTCGGTATTGTGTCCTACTTCCTGCGTCGCATGGACTTCCAGCTGGTACCTATCCTGCTGGGTATCGTCCTTGGACCTCTGGCGGAGAAGAACTTCCGCCGCGCTATGGTCATCTCTCAGGGTTCCCCCTCCATTTTCTTCACCCGTCCCATCGCCTGCGCGTTCCTCGTGATCGCCTTCGGTTCTCTGGTCGTATTCGGTCTCAGAGGTATGAAAGCGAAAAAGGCTTCGGCCGCGCTAAAGCCGGACGCGAAATAATGGAAAAAAGGCTGCTCCACGATTGTGAAGCAGCCTTTTGTTATAGCAAAATCCCTTCCTTTCGGAAGGGATTTTGCTTGTTGTTTATTTCCCGACGCAGCGCGCGATGATCTCCTGCATATCGTTCATGCGGCGCATGAGGTCGTCCGCAAGGGCGATCTGGCAGCGGGTGCGGACCAGATTGTGCTCGGGGTAATTGATCTTGAAGTAGGGGTCGCCCAGGATGTAGTCGGTGATCCAGCGCACGGCCAGCTCCGCGGTGAGGCAGAAGCAGCTCATGGGCAGGGTCTCGATCTCCTTCTCGGTCATGCCTTCGGTCATATTGGTGAGATAACCCTCGGCAAAGGCCTTGAAGACATCGAGGTTCAGACCCGCATGCTCGGTATCGGGGCAGTCCTCTGCGACGTAGTTGCCGGCGAAGCGGATGGCATCGCCGAAATCGTTACCGATGACGCCCGGCATGACCGTATCCAGATCGATGATGGTCAGAGGCTCGCCGGTGACGGAATCGAAGAGCACGTTGTTGATCTTGGTGTCGTTATGGGTCACGCGGAGGGGCAGCTCGCCCTTCGCCAGCAAGTCGGTGAGGAGGCACGCCTCATCGCGATAGCGGTTCGCCCACTCGATCTCCTTCTTCATCGCCGCCACTCGACCCACGGGATCGCGGGCAATGGCATCGTCCATGATGGC
>JAKSPZ010000105.1 GCA_024404395.1 Clostridia bacterium
AGGGCAGAAGGTTGAGGGTCTTGATGTCGCAGTAGAGGAAACGCTTGTCTTCCATCTCGGTCAGTGCGATGCGCTTCAGAGGATCGCGCATCGTGAGGGGCTTGATCATGATCCACAGATTGGCGGGGGTGTCGGGGAAGGCGTGGGCACGCATGGCGGTGCCGCGAGTGGCCTGCCAGTAGACCATAACGCAGCCGTCGACCTGGCCGATCAGCTCATTGAGAGTGGCGCGCAGTTCGTCGCGGGTCATGGTGAAGTTGAGCTTGAGGCGGTCGATATTGCGGAAGAAGCGGTCCAGATGCTCTTCCAGCAGGTAGATCACGTGATTCTCACCGACGGTAGCGTCATAGATGCCATCGCCGAAGAAGCATGCACGATCGTTCATGGGGACGGTCATCTCTTCGATGGGACCGTATTTACCGTTGTAATAACCGAGGTTGATCATAGTAATTCCTCCTTATTCGGCGTTTGTGCGGGTGATTTCGTAGATTGTCATATCTCGGAGACCGAGGTTGGTCTCTGCATATTTCTCACAGGTCTTCAGGTACCGCATGCCCACTTTCTGCATGACGCGACCGGAATTGACGTTCTCGGTGTCGTGCTTTGCGGTGATGCAATCAGGACCGACATTGGTGAACAGATAGTTCAAGACGGCCTTCAGTGCTTCGGTAGCGTAGCCTTTGCCCCAGCATTCGCGGGACAGGACATAGCCGACTTCCATGGTGTTGGCTTCTTCATCAAAGCGAACCACACCGATGCCGCCCATGACGGCATTTTCTTCATCGGGAATAATGGCCCACTCGTAGAAAGTATCGCTGTTGTACTGCGCTTCCCACTCCGTCAGCACAGCGCGGACGCCATCCACGGAGGTGTAGGTCGGCCAGGGCAGAAAGTGGGTGACTTGGTCGTCGGAACCCCAGCGGAACATCTCTTCGGAGTCATCGACGGCGTATCTGCGTAAGGTCAGACGTTCCGTGCGGATCGGATGAGTCCCACAATGCTTCATTGGTCGGCGCCTTCTTTCCTGAGAATCAAATGGCAGGTGCCGCCGTCCTGACGGACTTCGCGGAAGCCTGCGGTCATGTAGGCACGAAGGGCGGGCTCGTTGTCCAGCGGCAGATCGACGTGCAGGCAATCGATCTCTTCACGCCGAAAGGCGTATTCGGTAATCAGCTTCAGCCCCTCGGTGGCATAACCCTTGTTGCGATGCTTGTGCTCGATGATCACGCCCACATTATGGCTGTCCCGCTCCATATCGTAGTAGTAGCAGATCTCGCCGACAAAGCAGCCTGTGTCTTCATCCAGCAGATAAGCGCTGTAACGAGCGGGCTCGCGATAGAGCCACACATCGCGCCAGTATCGCCAGTCGGTGACGGGGAAGTCGATACAGCCCGTCGAAGGGTCGTAGCCTTCGGCGTCGAAACCGTTCATTGCATTGTAGGACATGGTGTCGGGATCGGCCAGCAGACCCTGTCGGTAGGACATATCCTTGAGCCCCGGGACGTGGAGCTTCAGTCTCATTCCATCACCTGCAGGATCATGCACTTCAGATACTTGGTCTCCACAGCTTGAGGCAGCAGGGGATGATCCTTGCCTTGAGTGCGATATTCAACGAGGCGGATGCGCTTCTTGGCATCACGTGCGGCCTCATTGACCATGTTCTGGAACATATCGGGCAGAACGTGCTGAGAGCAGGAGCAGGTGACCAGATATCCGCCCGGACGAACCAGCTTCAGACCGCGCAGGTTGATCTCCTTGTAGCCGCGGAGCGCGCTCTGCAGTGCCGCCTTATTCTTGGTGAAGGCGGGAGGATCGAGGATGACGAGATCGAACTGGGTATTGCTGTCGGTCAGCTCGCGAAGGTGATCGAAGCAGTTGTGAGCTTCGAATTCAACGTTGTCCAGATGATTGGCGGCGGCATTCTCGCGGGCGACGACCAGGGCGTCTTCGGAGATATCCACGCCGAGAACATGCTTTGCGCCGAAGGAAGCGGCATGCAGGGAGAAGGAGCCGTTGTGACAGAAGCAGTCCAGGACTGTCGCATCCTTGCAGAGGGGGGCGATGGCGGCGCGATTCTCCTTCTGATCGAGGAAGAAACCGGTCTTTTGACCGTTCTTGACGTCAACATTGAAGATGATGCCGTTTTCCTTCATCTGCACGCTGTCGGGGACTTCACCGCGGAGCAGACCCGTGGTCAGCTCCATGCCTTCCAGACGACGGACGGGCACGTCGGAACGCTCCCAGATGCCCGCGGGCTTGACGATCTCCATCAGCAGATCGCAGAGCATGTCCTTGATGCGCTCGATGCCCAGTGCCAGAGACTGCAGCACGAGGATATCGCCGAACTTGTCGACCACCAGACCGGGGAGGAAGTCGGACTCGGAGTAGATCAGGCGGCAGCTGTCGGGATCACAGAGCTGCTTTCTGTATTCCCATGCATCGCTGATGCGCTTGGCAAAGAAATCGCGATCGCAAGGCTCGTCGTAGCGGGTCAGAATGCGCAGGCTGATCTGAGATTTGGGGTTATAGAAACCGCGACCGATATACTTGCCGCGAAAATCGTGCACTTCGACGATATCGCCATCGATGAATTCACCCTCGACCTTTTCGATCTCGGATGCGTAGATCCAGGGATGACCGCCGCGGACGCGGGTCTCACGGGTTTTTCTGAGCGTAATGGTTGCCATGGTTGACCTCCGTTTTATCGAGAGCGTTCATAAGAGTGTTCAGTTCGTCGTCGGTCAGTTCGCGCCACTGACCGGGCTTCAGGTTGCCGATCTTGATATTCATGATGCGGACGCGGCGCAGCTTGCGGACACGGTAGCCGCAGTATTCGCACATCCGTCGGATCTGACGGTTCAGACCCTGAATGAGGATGATGTTGAAGGAACGGTCACCCGTGCGGCGGATGCGGCAGGGGAGGGTGACGGTGTCGAGGATCGGAACACCGCCCGCCATTGTCTTCATAAACTCGGCGGTGACGGGACGATCCACTTCCACTTCGTATTCCTTCTCATGGCCGCCTGCGGCGCGCAGGAGACGGTTGACACGCTCACCGTCACTGGTCATGAGCAGGCGACCTTCCCTGTCCTTGTCCAGTCTGCCCACGGGGAAGATTCTTTCGGGGAAGGACAGATAATCCACCACATTCATGGGTTCACGGGGATCTGCGGTGCAGACGATGCCCGCGGGTTTATTCAGCGCGATGTAGACGCGCTTTTCTTTGCCGCCGAGGACCTTGCCTTCCACAACGACGGCGTCGCCGTCCTGAACGCGGTCGCCCAGGGTTCCGATGCGTCCGTTGATGGTCACCTGACCGGCGTCGATCAGACGATCGGCCTCTCTTCGGGAACAGTAGCCTCTGTCGGCGATGTATTTATTCAGTCTAATGCCTTCCAAGATGATGCTCCTAAATGTAGTCGCGCCAGTCTCCCGGCGGTTCGGCTTCGGTCAGACTGCCGACGCCCTTGAGTTCGGGGAACCCCTGCTGACGAAGGGCTTCGTACAGACGGAATTGGAAAGGTTCAGCGAACGGGCGTCGGGGCGCATGGGAATGCGGATGCAGCGGGCATAGTTATCTGCCAGCAGCGTTTCGGGCAGTCCCTTTGTCTCGCGTCCGAAGACCAGAAAATCGTTGTCGGAATAGGTTGCTTCGCAGTAATCGCGCGGTGCCTTGGTGGTGGCATAATGCAGTCGGGCATCGGGATAGGCGGCTTTGAAATCCTCCCAGGATTCGTGGATCTCGTAGGACATCATGTGCCAGTAATCCAGTCCTGCACGCTTCAGATACTTGTCCGAAAGCTCGAAGCCGAGGGGCTTGATGAGATGCAGCTTTGCGCCGGTTGCCGCGCAGGTACGGGCGATATTGCCGGTGTTCTGCGGGATCTCGGGGTTGACGAGAACGATGTGCATCATAGCCAGCCCTCTTCCTCCCATGCCATGATGGAGATCGCGACGCCGTTCTGATCGCAGGGCGGCGCGATGTAGCGGGCGTACTGCTTCAGCGTATCCGAGCCGTTGCGCATGGCGATGGGCAGACCTGCGACCTGCAGCATCTGCAGATCGTTGAGGTAGTCGCCGAAAGCTGCGCATTCCATGGGAGTGAGTCCCAGATGGGAGGCAAGCCACAGCAGTGCCAGACCCTTGCCCGCGTCTTCTGCCATGATCTCGAGGTTCTCGGCATAGGCGCTGGAGACGGAATAACCCATCTCCTGCAGTTCGCCGCGCAGCTGCTCGATGACCTCGGCGTCGTTGGAATAGACTTCCAGCTTGTAGGGGCTTTCGAGACCGATCTTTTCGAAATCCTCGATGCAATCGTCGATGACGGAGGCATCAGCCTTCTTGTCGGCAACCAGCTCTTTGTCTTCGCCCGTGAAGGATTTGGTATTGATGCGGTAGACATAATCCTTCGCAAAGGCATTGATCATGACGTTGTGCTTCTTGATGTGCTCGTAAGCGCGTTCGCTTTCCTCACGGGTCAGGCACCAATCCTGAAGCACATTGCCCTTGAAATCAACGACGGCGGCGCCGTTGGCGATGATCATGTAGCCTTCGGCCAGTCCCAGTGCATCGACGATGAGCTTGGCGGAATCGAACCGTCTGCCGGTGGCGATGACGAAGGGAACACCGTGCTCGGTGCACAGCTTGACGGCTTCACGGGTCTCCTCGGAGATCGTTCCGCCCGCGGGCACCAACGTATTGTCAACATCGCTTGCGATCAAGCGTATCTTTCTCTGCATGGTTCTACCTCACACAGTCTGCGTCCACCATTCGGGGGCGTGAGCCTTAAAAGTGATGCCGCGATAGGCGGTCAGGGGACTGTCTTTTCCAACGGTCAGGGATGCGCACCAGAGGCGCAGCGGACCGGGATACTTTTTGTTCAATGCGCGATCGCCGTACTTGTCGTCGCCCAGCA
>JAKSPZ010000106.1 GCA_024404395.1 Clostridia bacterium
GGAAGAGGTAGTAGTCGGACGCAGCCCATTCGTTGGTGGGAGAGGGCAGAGCGGCGGTGGGAGCAACATTCAGCATGTCAACGTTGTAGCCGACGGAGTAGCAGATGTTGCCTGCATCCAGCAGCTTCTGGATCGCGGAGGGAGCACCGGTGGAGTCAGCGTGCTGGCCGATGATGACGCAGCCGTTGGCAACCAGAGCTTCGGCGGCAGCGGCTTCTGCGCTGATGTCGAACCAAGCGTTGGTGTAGGTGACTTCCATGACGACCTCGGGGTAGACGCTGCGGATGCCAAGGAAGAAAGCGGTGAAGCCGGAAACGACCTCGGCGTAGGGATAAGCGCCGACGTAACCGATCTTGACATTGCCGTTCTCGTCGAAGGAGTTGGGCTGGGTCTCAGCGGACAGTTCGCCGGAGGCAATCAGTTCGGCAACCTTCATACCGGCGACAACGCCGGAGACGTAGCGGCTCTCATAAACCTTGGTGAAAGCATTGTGGAAGTTGGACAGGCCGGAGATGGCGGCGTAGTCACCGGTCATGGAAACGAAGGTAACGTCTTCGTCTTCGAACTCGGCGGCAGCTTCAGCCATGTAGTCCTGATGGCCGTAGGAGTTGGAGATGATGAGGTTGCAGCCCTGATCGAACAGGTCTTCTGCAGCTTCCAGTGCGACGGAAGATTCTTCAACCTTGTACTTGGGGATGACGGTCTCGACGGGGAGGCCCATGGCTTCCAGAGCGTCGGTGTAGCCCTTGATGTGAGCGTAGGTGTAACCTTCGGTCTCGTCACCGATGAGGATGTAACCGACCTTCAGACCCTCGGCGAGAGCTGCGGTCGCGCTCAGGCAGAGAACCAGAGCAAGCAGTACAGCAACCAGTTTCTTCATGTGTTTCTTCCTCCTGTTTTTTACCACGTTTCTAACGGGAATAAAACCACAATTATAGTACTGCAACCAATGAAAAAACAAAAGCAAAAATCCGTTTATTTTATGCTAAATCACGTTGGAATGTACGGATATAGACGAACAATCATCTGCTTCAAAGGCAGTGCATCATGGATTCCGCCTCATCCCACGGGACGAAGTATCCCGCGCCGTGAGCACAGAAGACGCTGCCTGCAGGCTGCTCCGCGTCGGTATTGGGATCGTAGTCGGAAGCGGCGATGACATCGGCCTGATTGTGACAGATATCGTATCGATCCGCCTTGAAAACGGCACTGCCTTCACCATGGGTCCAGCTGCGGAGCTCGATGCCATAGTCGGCGAGTGTCGAAACGGGACCCGAACCTGTGATGCAGGTCATGCCGCCGATGTACTCCGTCTTGTCCACCGAACAGCTCTTTGTCGGCAGCTCGGACAGGACACGTCCCGCCATGCGGTCGGGTACGAGAACCTCAAAACGGTAGTAGGGCTCAAGAAGGATGCTCTTGGACTTCATCAGTCCCTGGCGAATGGCGCGATAGGTCGATTCGCGGAAGTCGCCGCCTTCCGTATGCTTCAGATGGTGTTTGCCGACAGTCAGCACACAGCGCACGTCCGTCAACGGTGCACCGATGAGAACGCCGTGGTGAACGCGCTCCATGACATGGGTACCGATCAGATTCTGAAAGTGCAGGGGCAGGACGTCCACATGACATTCGGAAGCGAAGGAGATGCCGCTGCCGCGGGGCGCGGGTTCCAGACGCAGGTGGGCCTCCGCATAATGGCGGAGGGGTTCGTAGTGTCCGTAGCCCATGACGGGCGCCGTGATGGTCTCGCGATACAGCACGGTGGGCGGCTCGAAGCGAACGCTGATGCCGAATCGCTCGGGAATGACCTGTTCCAGCACCTCGAGCTGTACAGGGCCCATCACATGCAATCGGATAGTCTTGTTCTGAGGCTCATAAAGCACTGCGAGGCGATCGTCCTCATCTTCGAGGATGCGCAGCTTTTCAAGCAATGTGTTGGGATCGGTATTGTCTTTTGCGACAATCTGCGCCGCCAGGACCGCTTCGGTCTCGACAGTCACATGCTCGATGACGCCGTCAAAGCCGATCACGTCGCCGCAGACGGGCACGGTCAGTCCCACGAGACCGACGGCATCGCCTGCCGTGGCATTATCGGCGGTATCATAGCGGTTTCCGTGATAGACGCGGATCTCATGAACCTTCTCGACGGTCTCACCGAAAGTGAAGACGTCGCGGGGCTTGACGGATCCGCCGGTGATCTTCACGAAAGTCACGCGCTTTCCCTTGTCGTCTCTGCGGATCTTATAGACGATGCCTTTGAAAGCGGTGCCTTTGTCAGCATCAAAAGCGGTAAGTCGATTGAGAAGTTCCAGCAATTCCTCGACACCCTGACCTGCCAGCGCGGAGCCCGTACATACGGGGATTGCGCTGCCGCTGCGGAAGGCACGGCATAGGGCTTCATCCACATCTTTTTCGGAATAGCTGCCATCGAGGAAAAGTTCGAGGAATGCCTCGTCGGTCTCCGCCAGCTGCTCGGGATCGACGGGGAAGGTGAGCAGGGGCAGATCGAACCTCGCGGAGACCTCCGCGATGCGCGCATCCACATCACAACCGTTCAGGTCGCACTTGTTCAGAAACAGCACCATGGGCAGACCACGTTGCAATGCGGATTTGCCCAGCATTGCCGTATGGGCATCGATGGGGTGCGAGGCGTCCGCCATGAGGATGACGGCGTCGGGCGCCAACAGCGAACGCTCCGCCTCTGCGGCAAAATCGATATGACCGGGCGTGTCAATCAGCGTATACTGCTGTCCGTTGTAAGAAAAGACAGCCTGATCGGAGAATACGGTAATGCCGCGCTGACGTTCGATGGGATTGGTGTCCATGACCGTGTTGCCGTGATCGACGCGTCCCACATTGCGAACGGCGCCGCCGCGGTACAGCAACTGCTCGGACAGCGTTGTTTTGCCCGCGTCGACGTGTGCGAGGATGGCGATGGTTCTGTTGGGAGACAATAGGCTCATTCCTTCCGAATAATGCCGCGACGGAAGACCGACGCGGCATTGAGTTTATATCAGGCTTTGGGGTGGCGCTCGTCCCAGGCGCGGCGGACGGCGGAGATCATTTCGTCGACCATGGCTGCACGATCGGGAGCTTTGGCGACGCCGGAGGAAGAACCGGTGGCATCGGCGCCTGCCATGATGGTGTTATAGACGTCCTCGCCGTTGGCGATGCCTGCGGCGGTCAGGACGAGGATATCGGGATCGACATCCTTGACGGAATTGGTGGCGGCGGCGACATATTCGGGACCGCAGCTCACGCCCGTGCCGATGAGCTCGGAAGGCTCGGCGACGATAATGTTGGGCTTCAGCTTTGCGATCATGCTCGCTTCGGCGATGGAATCGGCGCAGACGATGGTGGCCAGACCGACTTCAGCCGCGCGCTCGAGGGTCGTTTTCAGAACGCCCAGGGTGAGGGGCTTTTCCACGTGATTCAGCATGACGCCCTCGGCACCTGCGGCGACCAGAGACTCGGGCAGGGTGTCGGCAAGTCCGCGACCGGGCTTGATGGGATCCATATGGGGCGCAAATACGTGCAGGCGTTTGGTGGCGGCCTTTACGCGGGCGATTTCCACGACGGGCGTGGTGAAAATGATATCAACGTCGTACTTCTGGGAAGCTTCATCGGCAGCCTTGGCCAGCGCGATGACATCTTCGCCGTAAAGGTAAGACTTGGGTCCGATCTCGAAGAAGGGTGCTTTGATCGTACAATTCTGAATCATGTTGATAACCCCTTTCAAAATATTGACTTTAAATATGTTGACACAACATTGGGATTCTAATAGAATTGAGCGGAAAGGTTGGGATACATATGGTCAGTAAACGAAGAATTCTAACGCTTGTTTCCGGACTGATGTTCTTCTATGGTTTTATGCTTGGCGGCATTCAGCTGGTCGTCGCGGATATCGCCGCTTATTATGGGATCGGTACCGCGGGCATCGGCGTGCTGGTGGCGGCTCAGCATATCGCTGCCGTCATCGCACCGACTTCCGCCGGTCTCCTTGCGGACAAGATCGGCAAGAAGCCTGTACTGACGGTATTCTCGGGCTTGTTCTGCCTCGGCTGCGCCATCGCGGGCGTCTCGCAGATGATCATCGTGTACTTCTGCGGCGCTTTCCTCATCGGCTGCGGCTACAGTGTGTGCGAGAGTGTCAGTTCTGCGGTCCTCAGTGACCTCGATCGTGAACGCTCCATGCAGTACATCAACATCACTCAGGCACTGCTCTCCACCGGCGCCATCATCAGCCCCTTCATCATTCGCATGCTGGGCAGCTCCTGGCGCAGCGTTTTCATCATCTGCGCGGTGGCTTTCGGACTGTTGACGATCATGTCCGTGCTGAGCGCTTATCCCACTGCCGCCAAAGTGGCGAAAGCAGAAGGGGAGAAGCAGAAGCGCGGCGGCTTTTTCCGTTCGATGCTGTTCTGCTGCCTCTTCGGTGCCATCATCATGTATGTCGGTCTGGAGAACGGCTTCGGCTACTTTATCGATACGTTCTTTGAGGAGCGCGGCAGTCTGGAAGCCTTCGGCGCCTACGCTATTTCCGCGTATTGGGCAGGTCAGGCACTGGGACGCTTCGCCTGCGGTGCGCGCAAGTATGATATCGGACGGATGGTCCGCACTTGCTTCGCGGCGATCATCGTGCTGTTTGTGGCACTGATCTTCTGCAGAAACGATGTGCTCGGTGTTGTCCTGTCTCTGCTGATCGGCGTTGCCTACGCACCTGTCTGGTCCACCTTGGTGGCAGGTGCCGCAGCGGCATTCCCCGACAGGAACGCCGCCGCGATCGGCCTCATGAGTACCGGCTGCGCACTGGGCGGCATTCTGTTCCCCGTGCTGATGGGCGCGGTCGCAGGTCACTTTGACGT
>JAKSPZ010000107.1 GCA_024404395.1 Clostridia bacterium
CTGGACAAGCCTGAGTGCATGACCATCCTGTCCGGCATGAGCAGCATGGAACAGGCTGATGATAACCTTCGTATCTTCAGTGATGCCGACGTCGGCTGCCTCAGCGAAGCAGAGAAGAAAGCGCTGCTTGATGTGCGCAAGGCATACGAAGCGCGAATCCGCGTGGGCTGCACCGGCTGCGAATACTGCCAGCCCTGTCCGCAGGGAATCGCGATCCCCAAGATCTTCAAGGGATACGATAAGGCCTCGATCTTCAACGATTATGAGGATTTCCGCAAACATTACAACGCGGCGAAGGTCAATGCTTCCGCTTGTGTGGAATGCGGCGCCTGCGTCAGTGTCTGCCCTCAGCATTTCAAGACTCCGATTCCCGAGATGCTCAAGCAGATCCACGAGCAGTTCGGTAACTGAGATACAGCCCCGTCGAGCGATCGTCGGGGCTTTTCTGAAGAGGAAAACAATGGCTTCCAGAAAGAAAAACAATTTATATTGGCCTTTTGCCCCCACAAAGGTGCGTTTGAACAACAACACAGATCTGCTCAAGCTGATCGCCATGATCACCATGTTCTGCGATCACGCCGGGAAGATGTTGTTTCCGCACTATCCTGTGATGCGCATGATCGGGCGGCTCGCGTTTCCGATATATGCCTACTGCATCGCGGTGGGCTGCGTCTATACGAAGGATCCGCTGCGTTACCTGAAGCGCATCGTCCTGATGGCGCTTATCTGCCAGCCGATCTACGCGGTCTCCATGGCGCACACCACTGCCGCCATGTATTCGATTTCCTTTGCCGAGCATCCTGTTCGTGCGGCGATCAACTTTTATGTTCAGTCGTGGCATCATCCCAGCATCTTCGTAGCGCTGGCCTTCGGCATCATCCTCATCTGGGCGCTGCGCAATCGGCAGATCATCCTGTTCATCGGTGTTGCATTGTTGTGCTGGAAGATCAAGGCAGGTTTGGATTACGGCTGGAAGGGTCTCGTACTGATGCTGCTCTTCTACTGCTTCTGCGATCGCCCCATCCTTGCGGTTTTGGCATCGGGGGCGTTTATGGCTTGGTGGGGGCTGCAAGGGACGCAGTATTCATTGTTCGGCATCAGGTTCCAACTGCAGATGTATATGATCCTCTCACTGATCCCCATCGCCATCCCCATGCAGCGGCGTATGAAACTGAACAAGTGGGTGTTCTACGCGTTCTACCCCGGGCACCTTGCTTTGATCTACGTATTGGATCATTTCGTTTTCCATTGAAAAAAGAACATCGGTTTTATTCGCCGATGTTCTTTTTTGTTGCCGCAGACAGTTGCGCATCGCGTGAAAATAGGGTAAAATAGGAGTACTATGGAGAGTGATGACTATGGTTCGACTGATTGCCATGGATCTTGACGATACGCTGCTGAATGCGGATTGCCGCGTCACCGAGCGCACCAAAGCTGCGCTGAAGAAAGCAATGGACGCGGGTTGTTATGTGACCCTCGCCAGCGGACGCATGACCGATGCGATGCTGTCCACGGCGGACGCTGTGGAGATCAATGCGCCGATGGTGTGTTTCAACGGTGCACTGATCTACGATAAAAACACCGACCGCACGCTGTACAAGCAGTCGATCTCGGAATCGACGGCGCGTCAGATCGCAAAAAAACTTGAGGAACTGGGCATCTATACCCAGACTTATCCCGGCAAAGGCTACTACTGCAACAAGCGCAGTCAGTATACCGAGCCTTATGAGAAAGCCATCGGCGTCAATGCGACGGAACTGGGCGTGCCGCTTTCGGGATGGATTACGGGCGAGCAGATCAAAATGCTGGCGATCGATACACCCGAAAGGATCTGTGAGGTGCAGAAGATCCTGCAGGAGACCTTCCCTCTAGGTGCCTGCTTCATGAGGTCCAAGCCTCATTATCTGGAGATCGTTGCGGAAAACGTGGACAAAGGCGCCGGACTCAAAAAACTCAGTGAATTGATGAATGTTGATATTGCCGAAGTAGCCGCCTTCGGAGACGGTCAGAATGATGTCTCTATGATTCGGGCCGCGGGCATCGGTGTCGCGATGCTGAACGGCGCCGAGGAGTGCAAAAAGGCTGCAAAGATCATCGCGCCCCGCAATACGGAAGACGGCGTGGCGCAGGTGGTAGAAGAATGGTTTGGATCGGAGGAAGAACATGGTACGCGAGGCTGATTTTGTAAAAGCCCTTGGATACGAACGAGTCCTTCCCGGTGACTCAAAGACGCTGCCCATCGAGGTCAGCAACGTCAACCGTCCGGGCATGCAGTTTGCCGACTATTGGGATTTCTTCCCCTATGGCAGACCTCAGCTGATCGGTATGGTCGAAATGACTTACCTTTACGGCTTGACAGAGCAGACGCGCCGCACGCGCCTTGCCAAATATTTTTCCTATCCGCTGCCCTGCATCATCATCGCTCGCGGCTATCCCTGCCCGGAAGAGATGCTGGTCCTGGCGGCAGCCAACAAGATCCCGATCTACTCCACGAAGAAGGAAACCACGCAGGCGGAGCTTGAACTGATCAGCTATCTGCGTGATTATCTGGCACCCAGAGAGACGCGCCACGGCGTTCTGGTGAATGTTTACGGCACGGGTCTGCTGATCACGGGCAGCTCCGGCGTCGGTAAGAGTGAGGCGGCGCTGGAACTGATCAAGCGCGGTCATCAGCTGGTGGCGGACGACGTTGTCGATATCCGCTGCGTCGGTGAGAATCGACTGATCGGTGAATCCCCCGAATTGGTGCGCCATTTCATGGAGATCCGCGGTGTCGGCATCATCGATATTGCGACCATGTTCGGCGTCGGCGCGATTATCCGACAGAAGTCCATCGACATGGAAGTGCATCTCGAGCTCTGGCAGGCGGGCAAGGAATACGACCGCCTTGGCATGACCGAGAATTACACGGAGATCCTGGGTGTAAAGATTCCCTCGCTCCTGCTGCCCATCCATCCCGGACGCAACCTCGCAGTCGTTCTGGAAGTCGCGGCGCGCAATCACCGTCTGAAGCAGATGGGCTTCAATGCGGCGATGGAGCTGACCCGCCGTCACATGGAGCGCGCACAGCGCATGAGCGAAGAAGAAACCGACGAATAAGGAAAGGTGAATAACATGATATATATCGGCGTAGACGTAGGCGGCACCGGCATCAAGGTCGGCGCTGTGGACGAACAGGGCAATATTCTCTCCAAGGTCAAGGGTCCCACGCTTCCCGAACGTGGTTATGAGGCGATGCTCCATAACATCGCGGACCTCTGTATTTTGGCTGCAACGGAGAGCGGCCACACCATGGCGGATGTCCATTCCGTCGGTATCGGTCTGCCGGGCATCTACGATCCCGCACGTAAGCTGGTTCCTATCTGTACTAACCTCAACTGGCATGATGTGCCCGTGGAGCAGGAACTGCATAAGTACATCGATTGTCCGGTCTTCATCGACAACGACGCCACTGTTGCCGGTCTCGCGGAGTCCGTTGCGGGCGTTTCCAAGGGCACTAAGAACAGCGTGTTCATCACCCTCGGCACGGGCGTCGGCGGCGGCATCATCCTCAACGGTAAGGTCTTTGCAGGCAGCCACGGCGTTGCCAGCGAGATTGGACACATCATGTTCCGCGCCGGTGGCGAACCCTGCACCTGCGGCAACCGCGGTTGTTGGGAGCGTTATGCTTCTGCAACGGCGATCATCCGCGAAGGCAGAAAGTTTGCCGAGCAGCATCCCAACTGTGGCATCGCGAAGGCGGTGGGTTTTGAACTCAATAAGATCGAAGCACGTACTGTTATCGACCTCGCAAAGGCGGGGGATCCTGATGCCGTGAAGATCTTCGATAACTATGTCGATGATCTCGCCATGGGTCTGACCACCCTCATCAATGTCTATGACCCCGAGGTCATCGTCATCGGCGGCGGTGTCTCCAATACCGGCGATTTCCTGCTGAACAAGCTGCGCGCCGCTTATAAGAAATTTGTCTTCTGCAAGAATATGCCTTATGCGACCATTGAGCTGGCGACCCTCGGAAACGACGCGGGCATCATCGGTGCCGCCATGCTGGGCAAGGAGGACTGACCGATGCGCGCGTTTGAAAGACTCCTGAAGTACGTGCAGTTCGACACGGCTTCCGATGAAACGAGCGAGACCTGTCCCAGTACGGCCAAACAGCTGGTACTGGCAGAGGCACTCGTCGAAGAGATGAAGGCAATCGGCATTGCCGACGCCCGTGTCGACAAGGATGGCTATGTCTACGGCAGCATCCCCGCGAATTGCGATAATTGCCCGACCATCGGTCTGATCGCCCACATGGATACGGTGAGCGGTGTGCCCTGCATGCCCATGAATCCGACGATCGTCAAGAATTATGACGGCGGCAAGGTGCTTCTGGCCAATGGTGATTATCTGGATCCTGCCTTCTTCCCTGAGGTGGGGGAGGCTGCAGGCAAGGATCTGATCGTTACCGACGGCAGAACGATCCTCGGCGCGGATGATAAGGCGGGCATCGCCGAGATCATGACGGCTTGCGAGCGGATCATTGCAGATTCGTCTATTCCTCACGGTAAGATTGCCATCGGATTCACGCCCGATGAAGAGATCGGACGCGGCGCGGATCGCTTCGATGTCGAAGGCTTCGGTGCGGATTTCGCCTACACGCTGGACGGCGATGTGGTTGGCGGCATCGAGTATGAGACCTTTAATGCTGCGGCAGGTGTGGTCACCGTTCACGGCCTGAGCGTTCACCCCGGCAGCGGCAAGAACAAGATGCGCAACGCCGCGCTTGTGGCGATGGCGTTTGCGTCCATGCTGCCGCCCTCCGAGACCCCTTCCCATACCGAAGGCTATGAAGGCTTCTATCATTTGTGCGAGATGAGCG
>JAKSPZ010000108.1 GCA_024404395.1 Clostridia bacterium
GGGATCTGCACACCCGCAACAACGGTCTGTTCATCCTGCCCCCCTTCCTGACCCGCGAAAACGGCGGCGAGTATTCCGGTCTGGTTGAAGCCCTGCGCGCCAACTTCGACTATCTGCGCCGTTCCCAGCAGAAGTACGCCATCGTCACCAGCAGCGACACCATCATGAATGTGTCCTACGAAGCGATGGTCAAGCAGCACATCGAATCCAACGCGGACATCACCCTGATGTACAAGAAGGTCACCGACCAGGATATCGAGTACTCCCATTCTTCTCACAACACTCATGCCTTCCTGGACATCGACGAGAACAACGCCGTCCGTGCCATCGAAGTCAACCCCAATGCAGCCAGCTATGACAACCTCTTCATCGAAGCCTTTGTCATCAAGCGCACCCTTCTGATCCACATCATCGACCAGGCGATCTCCAACGGCGCCAAGTCCTTCAACGAGGACGTTCTCCGTCCCGCCATCGCATCCGGCTCCATGAAGATCATGGCACACCAGATGCACGGCTACTATCGCCGCATCGAGACCATCCGCAACTACTTCAACGCCAACCTCGATCTGCTCAGCTACGACGTCCGCAAGGAACTGTTCGGCAGCAAGCCCATCTACACCAAGACCCGTGACGACGTGCCCGCCATCTATCGCGAAGGCGCTCAGGTCCGCAACTCTCTGGTGGCCGATGGCTGCGTCATCGAGGGCACCGTCGAGAACTGCGTTCTGTTCCGCGGTGTTCGCGTCGGCCGCGGCGCGACCCTGAAGAACTGCATCATCATGCAGGACTGCGATGTCGAAGATTTCGTCGAGCTCGAAAATATCATTCTGGATAAAGCCGTCACCGTCCGTTCCCACGGTCGCCTGATCGGCCAGCGTCATTATCCCATCGTTATCGGTAAGAATACGACGCTGTAACAATAACGGAGGAAAAGCCTTATGAAAATTCTGTTTGCTTCTGCCGAATGCGTACCGTTTGTCAAGACCGGCGGTCTTGCTGACGTCGTCGGCGCCCTGCCCAAAGAGATCCGCAAGGCCGGTAACGATGTCCGCGTGATCCTGCCCCTCTACAAGGCCATTGACAAGAAGTGGCGCGATCAGATGGAGCAGCTGTTCTACTTCTACATCAATCTCGGCTGGCGTCATCAGTACGTCGGTGTCAAGAGCCTCGTGTTCGAAGGCACCACCTACTACTTTGTCGACAACGAGCAGTACTTCGGCCGTGACTACATCTACGGCGACAACACCGGCGGCGACGAGGGCGAGCGCTTCGCATTCTTCTCCCGTGCCGTTCTGGAAGCCCTGCCCAAGCTGGACTTCGTGCCCGATGTGCTCCATTGCCACGACTGGCAGACCGGTCTGATCCCGATCCTGCTGAAGGCGCAGTTCAAGCACCTTGAGCTCTACAAGAACATCAAGACCGTCTACACCATCCACAACCTGCAGTATCAGGGCATCTTCCCCATCAGCATCATCGAAGAGCTGGTGTCTCTGGGCGGTTGGGCCTATACCAGCGAGAACCTCGAGTTCTTCGGTATGTGCTCCTTCATGAAGGGCGGCATCGTCTTCGCAGACGAAGTCACCACCGTCAGCCCCACCTACTCCCGTGAGATCCAGGAGCAGTACTACGGCGAGAAGCTGGACGGTCTGCTGCGTTCCCGCGTCGATCACCTCTCCGGCATCCTGAACGGCATCGACACCGTGATCTACGATCCGGCCAACGATCCCATGGTCGCCGTTAAGTACAACGCCGACAACTTCTCCTCCAAGGTCGAGAACAAGACCGCACTGCAGGCTGAACTGGGTCTGCGTGTCGATCCCAACGCGCCCATGATCGGCATCATCACCCGTCTGGCTGACCAGAAGGGTCTGGATCTGGTCGAGTGCGTTCTGGAAGAGATCCTCGCCACCGGCGCTCAGCTGGTCGTGCTGGGCATGGGCGAAAGCAAGTACGTCGATCTGTTCAGCTGGGCTCAGTGGAAGTTCGCGGGTCAGGTTTCCGCCAATTTCCAGATGAACAACGAGCTGGCACACAAGATCTACGCCGCTTCCGACCTGTTCCTCATGCCTTCCCGCTTCGAGCCCTGCGGCCTGTCCCAGCTCATCTCCCTGCGTTACGGCACCCTGCCCATCGCCCGCGAGACCGGCGGTCTGCGTGACACCGTCCTGTCCTACAACCAGTACACCGGCGAAGGCAACGGCTTCACCTTCCTGAACTACAACGCCCATGACATGCTCCATGTCGTCGAACGCGCTGTGGATATGTACAAGAACGATCGCGACACCTTCAACGGTCTGGCCATTCGCGCCATGCGCGGCCTCTACGGCTGGGATCAGTCCGCGATGAAGTACGTCGATCTGTACACCGGTCTGGTCGCCCCCGCACCCATGATGGTCGAGAGCGCCCCCGTTGTTGAAGAAGCCTCCGTTGCCGAGGCAGCTCCCGTCGTTGAGGAAAAGCCCGCCGCCAAGAAGCCCGCCCGCAAGAAGGCAGCTCCCAAGGCCGAAGGCGAAGCCCCCGCGAAGAAAGCGCCCGCCAAGAAGGCAGCCCCTAAGGCTGAAGGCGAAGCTCCTGTGAAGAAGCCCCGCGCTCCCCGCAAGAAGAAGGAGACCGAAGCCTGATCTTCCTGATTAACGAACACCCGCGCATCGAATGATGTGCGGGTGTTTTTTATCGTACACCTTCACAGAATCGACGTTGACAAACGGAACGGGGGTTGCTACACTCAAACCATACCGATTCCGGAGGCAAGCCATGAGCAACAAGACCAACCGACACTCCGCGGGACAGACCTTCTCTCTCCTGCGGGATTTCTTTCCTTATTTCAAGCCCCATATGAAGACGATGGCGTTCGATCTCTTCTGCGCGGCGTTGACCACGCTGTGCGACCTGACCCTCCCACTCATCGTCCGATACATCACCGGCGCCGCCCAGACCGGAGCAACGCTCCTCGTTTCTACCGTGCTGAAGCTTGGCGCGCTGTACGTCCTGCTCCGCGTGATCGACACCGCTGCCAACTATTATATGCAGTCCATCGGTCACATCATGGGCGCGAGGATCGAGACGGAGATGCGCCGCGATCTGTTCGCCCATCTCCACAAGCTCTCACACAGCTATTATGATAACGCCAAGATCGGTCAGCTGATGTCCCGCATCACCAGCGACCTGAACGACATCACGGAATTCGCTCACCACTTCCCCGAGGAGATGTTCATCGCCACCGTCAAGATCGTGGTCGCCTTCGTCATCCTCTGCGGCAGCAATGTGCTGCTCACCGTCATCATCTTCGCGGTGCTGCCCTTCATGGTGGGCTTCTCCAACTATTTTGCGCAGAAGATGCGCAAGAGTTTCCGCGCTTCCCGCCATCAGCTGGGTGAACTGAACGCCCGCGTGGAGGACAGCCTGCTGGGTATCCGCGTGGTCAAATCCTTCGCCAACGAAGAACTGGAAAAGGAAAAGTTCGCCGAGGGCAATGCGCTGTTTCTGAAGATCAAACGCGGCATGTTCCACAACATGGCGGGTTTCAACTCCGTTACCCGACTGTTCGACGGCGTCATGTACATCACAGTCGTTGTGCTGGGTGCCATCTTCATGATCAAAGGCAAGATCACCGCCCCCGACCTCATCGCCTACCTGCTCTACGTGCAGACCCTGCTGACCAGCATCCGCCGCATCGTCGAATTCATGGAAGGCTTCCAGCGCGGACTCACGGGCATCGAGCGCTTCGGCGAAGTCATGGTCGAACCCGTCACCATCGCCGACAGCGAAAATGCTGTGGAACTGAAGGATGTACAGGGACGGGTCGACTTCAACCACGTCACCTTCCGCTATGGTGAAAACCTCGACAACGTGCTCACCGATATCGATCTGCACGTGCCCGCAGGCAGATCCATCGCCCTCGTCGGTCCCTCGGGCGGCGGCAAGACCACGCTCTGCAGCCTGATCCCCCGCTTCTACGAGGTCTCCGACGGCAGCATCACCATCGACGGGCAGGATATCCGCAACTTCACCCTCCACTCCCTGCGCAGCCACATCGGTGTGGTCCAGCAGGATGTGTACATGTTCTCGGGCACCATCGCCGAAAACATCGAGTACGGCTGCCCCGGCGCGAGTCGCGAACAGATCATCGAAGCCGCCAAGATGGCAGGCGCCCACGATTTCATCCTCCAGCTGGAGAACGGCTATGAGACCTTCGTCGGCGAGCATGGCGTTCGCCTGTCGGGCGGTCAGAAGCAGCGCATCTCCATCGCCCGCGTGTTCCTGAAGAATCCGCCCATCCTCATCCTGGATGAAGCGACCAGCGCCCTTGACAACGAATCCGAGCGGCTGGACCAGGATTCCCTCAACCGTCTGATGAAGGGACGCACCACCTTCACCATCGCCCACCGTTTGACTACAATCCGCAATGCCGATACCATCCTCGTTCTGACGGAAGACGGCATCATCGAGAGCGGAACCCACGAAGCCCTCCTCGCCCAAGGCGGCATGTACGCGGATATGTACCATCTGTACGATGTTCGATAAAAACGAAAGCACCCTTTTCAGGGTGCTTTCTTATACTTGAGCGTTATAAGATGAACTTCCCTTCGGACGCAAACGCGGAGGGGGATGCGGCTCATGCCGAGTCCTTTGCTGACCAACAGGGTGGTCTCCCCCATCTCCGCAAGTCCTGCGATGCGTGCGGGAGCAAGGTGACGCTTCTTGCCGAGTTGTTCAAAGCCGATGGAATAGGGCGTCAACCCCAGACAGTTGAACTGACCGCCGTGGGTATGACCGCTGAGCATCAGATTCGGACTGCAATGTTTCGGCAGAATGGGATAATGGGACAGCAGGACGGAAAAGTCATCCGTCGCAAACAGTCC
>JAKSPZ010000109.1 GCA_024404395.1 Clostridia bacterium
GGATGCCATTATCGGCATGGAAGGCAACGGTCCCACCATGGGCAAGCCCAGAGCGATTGGTGCGATCCTGGCTTCCGAAAGCCCCTATGCATTGGACCTCGTGGGTGCCGATATGATCGGTCTGACGGCGAAGGATGTTCCCACGCTGGCAGCGGCGACCGCGCGCGGGCTGTGCACCGATCAGGTCTCGGAGATCGAGATCGTCGGCGATGAGATGATTCACATCAGCGATTTCGACCTCATTCTCAGCCATCACAGTGTGCAGTTTGAGGGTTCGGGCGGCAGCAAAAAGCTCTACGGCAAGACGCTGGGCGCGCTGCTGACCTCCAAACCGACGCCCAAGAAGGATATGTGCGTGGGCTGCGGTCTGTGCAACAACATCTGTCCCGCCAAGGCGATTACCATGGTCAACAAGATTCCTGTGATCGATCGCAAGAAGTGCATTCGCTGCTTCTGCTGTCAGGAATTCTGCCCGAAGGGTGCCATGGTCGTCAAACGCCCCTTTATCGCATCTCTTCTGTCAGGAAAGACAAACAAGAAAAAATGATATAGCAAAACACCGATTCGCGTTCTGCGGTCGGTGTTTTGCTATGTTTCCAATGGAAAAATTGAGTAAACAAAACCTGCTTTTACCGTCATTTAAATCCTGCTTTAGTGAAACTAAACATTGATGTGTAATAATACAATATCATAATGGATTTACGTAGGGAAGGAGCTGAACATATGAACGACATCTTCAGAGGACGCTATTCGCGTCACGAGCGAGAGCTGAAGGAGATGTATCTTTCTCTGTACGGCTCCGAAGAGATGTATACCGATCTGCTGGCGCGCATGGAGCAGGCTTCCGATGAGCGCACCGGTTCGCTGCAGACGCGTGACATCGAATGTGAATCCAACCCGGGACGTTATCATGTCCGCTCCAGAATGGGTATGGAGCTGTATATCGATCACTTCGCAGATGATATTCAGGGCGTAATCGACCGTCTGCCTTACTTTAATAAGCTCGGTGTGAACTATGTCCACCTGCTGCCGGTCGTGGACGTAGTCGGCTCCGCGTCCGACGGCGGTTTCGCGGTCTCCGTTTTCCGCGAGGTTGGCTCGTCCCTTGGCACCATAGAGGATCTTGAGGAACTCTGCGATGCTTTCCATGAGAAGGACATCATGGTCAGTGCGGACTTCCCGCTGAACCATACTTCCGAGGATCATGAGTGGGCAAAGCGTGCACGAAGCGGGGAAGAGGCGTACAAAGAGCGTTACTTCTTCTTTGACAGCAGACAGGTTCCCGACTCCTATGACGCAGAGACGCCCTCTCCGCTGCCCGAGACCGCGCCCGGCAACTTCACCTATCTGGCAGATATTGACAGCTACGTTCTGACTTCCTTCAACCACTACCAGTGGGACCTGAACTACACCAATCCCGTTGTCTTCAATGAGATGGTGGAGAACATGCTGTTCCTGACCAACTGCGGCATCGATATCATCCGTCTGGTCTCCGTTACCTTCCTTTGGAAGGAAGCGCTTGCAAAGGGACGCAACCTGCCCGAGAAGCATAAGCTCATCCGCATGTTCCGCATGATCGTCGAGATCGTCAGTCCTTCCGTTATCCTGCAGGGCGAGATGATCACCATGCCCGAGGATGCGATTGCGTACTTCGGAACGGACAGAGCGCCTGAGTGCCACCTTCTGTCGGACATTTCCGGCATGGCGACGATTTGGCACACGGTTGCGACCCGCGATACAAGGCTCCTTCGTACCCGTGTCGATACCATTGAGAATTCCCGCGGCAAAGGTCTTTATCTCAACTGGCTCCGCGCCCATGACGATATCTTCTGGCAGCTGGACTTCAATGCGCTGAACGAGATCGGCATGGAAGAGAACGCCCACAAGCGCTATCTGAATGGCTATTTCTGCGGCAACAGCGGTTATTCCACCAGCCGAGGCGAGATCATCGGCAATCCCGATTCGCCTGCTGCCACCTTCTGCGGCACCACCGCTTCGATGGCAGGCATCGAGAAGGCCGGATACGAGAACAATGCCAATGCTATGGCGCGTGCCATTCGTCTGGATGTTATGCTCCACGCGTTCCTGTTGACCCTGTCCGGTGTGCCGATGCTCTGTAGCGGCGATGAACTGGGTCTGGTGAACGATTACACCTATAAAAACGATCCGATGAAGGTCAACGATAAGCGCAATCTTCACCGTGTCGCCATGCAGTGGGATTTGCTCGAGAATATCGACCGTCCCTCTACTGTGCAGGGCCGTATCTTCCCGCGTCTGCAGCAGTTGATCTCGAAGCGCGCCAATGAACGCGTATTCGACTCCGATGCCCATATCCGTACGCTGGAAACATGGGACAACGCGATCATCTGCATCGAGCGCACCCGCGGCGACGAACGTCTTCTGGCGCTGTTCAATTTCAGTGAGCACGAGCGCGTAGCGTGGCTTCGTGAGACGGACGACGAATACGTCGACCTCATCACAGGGGAGCGCATCAGTGCGGTAGGCTTGAACCTGCCCGCACACGGCTTCTACTGGCTGAAGCGTGTACGCTGACAAAAAAACGCCCCGGTCTTATGACCGGGGCGTTTTGAACACTGATAAATCCCTGCAAACGCAAAAAATCTTTGAACTAATCGAAAACTGAGAGATTTTTTGCTTGCTGCGTCAGCTGCGCTCGAATACTCGGTCACTTAGCTTTACTAAGCTCCCTCATATTGCAAGCTTGCTTCCTTGCCTTGCAGGGTTTCTCAGCGTCCGGCATTATGTTGACAAGATCAACATAATGAACGCCCCGGTCTTATGACCGGGGCGTTGATAGTTTAGTTTTACATTTCGGGCTCCAGCAGACCGTAGCTGCCGTCGTTACGACGATAGAGCACGCACATGGTGTCCGTTTCGGAATTCATGAACAGGAAGAAGGTGTGACCGATCATTTCCATCTGAGCGGCGGCATCTTCCACGCTCATGGGCTTGACGGCGAACTTCTTCACGCGCACGACGTCATAATTAGCTTCTTCAACGGCGGGTGCCACATCCTCTGCCTCGATGGCGTCGGGACGGACGCGCTTGTCCAGCTTGGTGCGGTGACGGCGGATCTGGCTTTCGATCTTGTCAACCGCGTGGTCGATGGAGAGGTACATGTCGTTGGTGCATTCCTCGGCGCGGAGGATGATGCCGCCGACGGCCATGGTCACTTCAACGATGTTCTGTCCGCCTTTCTGCTGACGGAAACGAACGGTTGCTTCGGGTTCATCGCGGAAATAGCGTTCGGTCTTGCCGAGTTTTTTCTCAACGCGTGCCTTCAGACTGTCGGTGACTTCCATACCTTTTGCAGTGTACGTAAACTTCATTAATAATCACTCCTTTTATGGGGTGCGCGGTCTATGGTATGCACCATAAACTTTGCTTATTGGTTATATTCTACATGATGCGCAAAATTCCTGCATGAAAACTAAAAATTGTTAAAATAAAGCAAAGCGGCGCTTCAGGTGAGAAATCCTGTGAAAAGTCACGATTTAACCGAAAATTAGGTTGAAATAGGGTACCCTCTGTGGTACAATAAATGAGTTGAATTTGGACGGTCCTCTGCCGTACTGCGGTTATGAACGTCCCTGTGAGGAGGAGTAATCCCATGAATGAGATCATTCGTTCCATCGAGAGCGCCCAGCTCAAGAGCAACGTCCCCGCTTTCCGCGTCGGTGATACCGTCCGCGTGCAGGTTAAGGTCGTTGAAGGCAGCCGTGAGCGTCTGCAGGCCTTTGAAGGCGTTGTTATCGCTCGCCGCAACGGTTCCGTCCGCGAAACTTTCACCGTTCGTCGTAACTCCTACGGCATCGGCGTTGAGCGTACGTTCCCGCTGCACAGCCCCCGCGTTGACAGCATCACTGTTGTCCGTCGTGGTAAGGTCCGTCGTGCAAAGCTGTACTATCTGCGTGCACTGAGCGGCAAGGCAGCCAAAGTCAAGGAAAGATAATTCAATCTCGCTTGACACCTCAAGGGCTCTCGCTATTCGGCGAAAGCCCTTTTCTTGACGAATTTTTAAGGAGGAAATATGCCTCAGATTAACTGGTATCCCGGCCATATGGCAAAATCGCGGCGCCTTTTGCAGGATCAGCTCCGTGCGGTTGATGCCGTTATCGAACTGTGCGATGCCCGTGCGCCGTTGGCGACCCGCAATGACGATCTGCGCAAGCTGACTCAGGGCAAGGCACGAATCCTTGTGCTGAATAAGGCCGATCTGGCGAATGATAACGACACGGCGCGCTGGATGGAGTATTTCCGCCGCATCGGCGAGAGCCCGATCCGTTTCAATTCCAACGGCGGCAAGATCAGGGAGATCGTATCGCGCATCGAAGCGGCGACGAAGCCCGCCAGAGATCGCTATGCGGCTCGCGGCGTGAAGAAGACGCTGCGGCTGATGGTCATCGGCATTCCTAATGTCGGCAAATCCACCTTCATCAACCGCCTGTACGGTACTTCCATCGTCAAGGCGGCCGACCGTCCCGGCGTGACCCGAAACAATCAGTGGGTCAAACTCGGTCCCTATCTGGAAGTACTGGACACCCCCGGTCTGTTGGCACCCCGTCTGGACGACCAGAAGGCCGCAAAGACGCTGGCTTATCTCGGCTCTATCCGTGACCAGATCATGGATACGGAAGAGCTGGCGGGCGAACTGCTGCAGCTGCTGAATCGGCTCGATCCCGCGGCGACCATGGCACGTTTTAAGCTCAACGAGCCCGAAAACGATTCGCCCGAAGCACTCATAGAAGCGGCTTGCCGCGGTCGCGGCTGGCTGCAGGGCGGCGGACGCTACGACACCGATCGCGCCTCCG
>JAKSPZ010000011.1 GCA_024404395.1 Clostridia bacterium
GCCAATGCGATGGCGATCATCACGCGCTGACGCATACCGCCGGACAGCTCGTGGGGATACTGCTTCAGTCGGGCTTCCGGATTGGGGATCTCGACCTTCTTCAGCAATTCCAGCGCACGGGCGCGGGCTTGTGCCTTGTTCATATGCTCATGGATCTTCAGAGACTCCGTCAGCTGCTGCTCAACATTGAACAGGGGGTTCAGGGAGGTCATGGGATCCTGGAAGATCATGCCGATCTCCTTACCATGGATGGCGCGGAGCTCCTTGGCGTTCATCTTCAGCATGTCGCGGCCGTCGAACACCAGACGGTCGGCGGTGATGTCCGCATAATCGGGGAGCAGTCCCATGACGGACAGCATGGTGACGGACTTGCCGGAACCGGACTCGCCGACGATGCCGATGGACTCACCGGCTTCCACGTTGAAGGAGACCTGACGGACGGCCTGAACGGTACCGACGCCGATGCGGAAGGAGGTATTCAGATTTTTGACTTCGAGCAAAGACATCTTTATTCCTCCTTATTTCTTCATGCGGGGATCCAGCGCATCGCGCAGACCGTCGCCGATAAAGTTGAACGAGAACATGGTCAGGCAGATCGCCGCCACGGGGAAGAGCATCTGATGAGGATACTGCGCCATGATCGGGATGGCGTCATTGGCGAGGGTGCCCCAGCTGGCCATGGGCGCGCGGATACCGATACCCAGGAAAGAGAGGAACGCCTCGGAGAAGATGGCGTTGGGGATCAGGAAAGCGGTGGAAACGATGATGGGACCCATGGCGTTGGGCACCAGATGAGACCACAGCAGATGTCCCGTGCTCGCGCCGGAAAGCCGCGCTGCCATGACATAATCGGAATGCTTCAGATGCATGACCTCGCTTCGGACCACGCGGGCGGTACCGATCCAGGAGGTAAAGCACAGCGCGAGAATGACCGAGAAGACATTGGAGCCGAAGATCAGCATGACGAGCAGAACGTACAGCAGGGAGGGCAGACTGGTCAGGATGTCGACGATGCGCATGAGCACCATATCCAGGGAACCGCCGATGTAGCCGGACAGACCGCCGTAGACGACGCCGATCAGGAAGTTGATCGCCGCCGCCACGATGCCGATGGTCAGGGAGATGCGGGCGCCGTACATGATGCGGATGAACTGGTCGCGTCCCATCTGGTCGGTACCGCAGAGGTGCTGCCAGGAAGGACCGTTGTTCATGTGCGCCAGATCCATGCCGTCGTAGGAATACTGGGAGAACATGGGCACAAAGATGCAGGCGATGGCCATGATGATGATGACGATGGCGCCGCCCATGGCGAGGGGCTCACGGCGGAACCGCTGCCACACATCGTGCCAGTAAGTCGTACTGGGACGGACGATCTCATCCGCGTCACTGTCATCAATGCCGGGGACACACATCTCATCGGGCAGTGCGTCGTACACGTCCCGGCCGGGGATATTCAAAGGCATACTTTGTTCCTCCTTATTTGCTCAGCTTAACGCGGGGATCGATGATGGCCAGCAGGATGTCCGAGACCAGATTGCAGATGATGACGAACAGGCCGTAGAAGATGACGATACCCATGATCATGGTATAGTCGCGGTCGGTAACGGATCGGACGAAGTAGCGGCCGATGCCGGGAACCGCGAAGAGGTTCTCGACGACGAAGGAACCGGTCAGCAGACCCGCAACCAGAGGACCGAGGTAGGTAACAACGGGGGTGATGGCGTTCTTCAGCGCGTGCTTGGCAACGACGGCCAGCTCGCCGACGCCCTTTGCGCGGGCGGTGCGGATGTAGTCCTGCTGCAGCGCCTCAAGCATGGAAGAACGGGTCTGGCGGGCAATGTACGCGATGGGGTTGAAGGACAGGCAGGCAACGGGCAGGATGTAGTGCCTCCAGCTGGTCAGACCGAAGGACGGCAGCCAGTTGAGCACGCCCGCGAAGAGATACATCAGCAGGACGGAAATGACGAATACGGGGATCGAAATGCCGATGGTGGCGAAGACCATGGAGAATCCGTCCATAAACTTTCCGCGATACACCGCCGCCAGCAATCCCAACGGTATGCCGATGATCAGAGACATCAGTACCGCGATGCCGCCGACCTTGGCGGAAGACGGGAAGTGCTCGCCGATGATTGAGTTGACGGAAGTGTCGGTCTTCTTATAAGAAACGCCGAGATTTCCGTGAAGCAGCTGCTGCCAGAAGGTCACATACTGCTCCATGACGGGCTTGTCCAGTCCGTAGCTTGCGGCGATGCGCTCCAGGACCTCCGGGGGAACATTCTTCTGCTCCGCAGGACTGAAGGGGCTGCCGGGCATGGCATGCATCATAAAGAATGCGACGGTAATAAGGACCACAGCGGTCACGATACCCGCCAGCAGACGTTTGATAATATATTTCAGCATCAAATCACTCCGAAACATAAAAATGCAGTGTACCTATTATAACGGTTCAAGATTAAGATTGCAACTCAAACTTAGGCGTTCATTCGTTTTTTGCCCGTTTTTTCGATAAAACTCGTGAAAAAAACCTGAAAATTGAATAATTACGCTAAAAGTAAACGCATTTCTTCTTGACAAATCACCGATTCATGGTCTAACATTATTTTCAACCCTGACAAGGGGTGTCACATGCGCTTTCAAAGCGCGCATCCACTAATAAAATGGAGGTTATCCCGATGAAGAAGTTTCTGGCTGCTCTGCTGGTCCTGATGCTTTCTCTGTCCGTCATCGCTCTGCCCACTTTCGCAGAGGGTGAGAACATGATCCTGACCGCGATCGCCGACGACCCCGAGACCATGGATCCCACCCCGTGCTCCTGGTCTCGGTCTCCCCGCGTTCTGCAGAACCTGTTCAAGGGCCTGTACAAGCTGGATGCCGACGGCGTCACCTATGTGCCCGCCATGGCCGAAAGCTATGTGCTGTCCGATGACGGCCTGACCTACACCTTCACCCTGCGTGACGGCATGGTCTGGTCCGACGGCTCCCCCCTGACTGCTTATGACTTTGAGTATTCCTGGCTCCGCGTTCTGGATCCCGAAGTCAACTCCAACTGCGCTTCCGACCTGTGGGTCGTCAAGAACGGTAAGGCTTACTACAACGGCGAGTGCGGCGTTGAAGAAGTCGGCGTCAAGGCCCTCGACGAGAAGACCTTCGAAGTCGTCGTTGAGACTCCCACCCCCTGGCTGATCAACCTGACCGCCACCACCTCCTTCTTCCCCGTCTGCAAGGCAGTCGTCGAAGCCAACGAGAACTGGACCACCGATATCGCAACCTATATCTGCAACGGTCCCTTCATGCTCCAGGAGTACTCTTCTCTGTCCCGCCTGGTCATGGTTCCCAACCCCAACTACTACTGCGCCGACGAGATCAAGATCGACGGTGTTGTCTTCAACATCATCCCCGAAGCCGAAGCTGAGCTGACCGCTTATAAGAACGGCGAGCTGAACGTTTCCGGCAACCTGAACGGCAACGCTGTTGCTCAGTTCGCAGGCACCGACGAGTTCCACACCAGCGGCAAGATCGGTATCCAGTACTGCGACTTCAACTGCCAGCTGCCCGAGTTCTCCGACAAGCGCGTCCGTCAGGCTTTCGCAATGGCCATCGACCGCAACGCTCTGCTGGATGCTCTCGGCATCGTCGAGCCCGCTGTCTACGGTTTCGTTCCCTACGCACAGCCCGCTCTGACCGATCCCACCAAGTCCTACCGTGAGATCGCCGGCGACATGTTCTCTGAGGACGTTGCTGCCGCTCAGGCTCTGCTTGCCGAGGCAGGCTATCCCAACGGCGAAGGCTTCCCCGTTGTCCAGATCGTCACCAAGAACGATCCCACCCAGAAGCTGATGGCTCAGATCATCGGTGAGATGTGGAAGGCCAACCTGGGCATCCAGTACGAGCCCGACACCCGTGAGTCCAGCGTTTACTGGTCTGACCTGGCCGACGGTAAGTTCTCCGTTGACCGCAACGGCTACACCTGCGACTACACCTACTGCGGCGCCAACCTCGCCATCTGGGTCACCGGTTCCAACGCCTCCGAAAACGGCTGGGACGATCCGGTCTACGACGAGATGTACACCAACACCCTGTACATTGTCGATCCCGCTGAGCGTGAAGCTGCTCTGATCGAGTGCGAAAAGTATCTGGTCGACCAGATGCCCGGCATGCCCGTGTACTCCTACGACAACCAGTACCTGGTCAAGCCTGAGGTCAACGGTGTTATCTGCAACGCCATCGGCCACATCTACTACGAGTACTGCACCATCGGCTGATCGCCATGGTAAATGCAACCCCGCGTTTTTCGCGGGGTTGTTTTTTCGGGAGGGATTCTGAATGAAGAGAGTTGCCATCGTCACCGGCGGGACCAGCGGCATCGGCCGCGCCGCCGTGAACGCGCTGCTGGATAAAGACGTCACCGTCTACGCCTTCTCCCGCCGCCCCGCAGACGTGGGCAGAGCGAAGCACATGGTCTGCGACGTCACCGACGAAGCAGCCGTCCGCAGCGCCGTGAACGCCGTCGCCGAAGCGGAGAACGGACAGATCGATATCCTCGTCAACTGCGCGGGCTTCGGCATCTCCGGAGCCTTTGAGTTCACCGAGTCCGAGGCCGCTCATCGGCAGATGGAGGTCAATGTCTTCGGCATGAACAACATGATCCGCGCCGTCCTCCCCCACATGCGGGCGCGAAAAGCGGGGCGCATCGTCAATATCGGTTCCGTGGCGGGCATCGCCCCCATCCCCTTCCAGGCATGGTACGCCGCCTCCAAGGCCGCTGTTCATTCCCTGACCATGGCCGTCGCCAACGAGGTAAAGCCCTTCGGCATCACCGTCTGCGAGATCATGCCCGGCGACATCAAGACGGGCTTCACCGCCGCGCGGGACAAAAATAACGCCGGCGACGACGTCTACGAAGGCCGCATCGCGCGGTCCGTCGCCACCATGGAGCACGATGAACAGAACGGCATGGATCCCGCCGCCGTGGGTCGCGCCATCGCCGCAAAAGCCCTGTGCCGCAACCCGAGACCCTATGTGGCAGTAGGCATCGTCTACAAAGCCCTGTCCCTCGTCGCCAAGCTCCTGCCCGCCAAACTGGTGAGATCGATCCTCTATCTCCTGTACGCCCGATAAAATTACTTGCATTCTCATGGATATTGGGGTATAATTTATTTGTATCTCTATAGGTGAAATGTATAGTTTCCCGCCAATCCTTTATAGGAGGTTAGGAATATGGATTGCAAGTTCAATACCGAATTGGGTCAGATCACCGTTAACGACGAAGTCATCACCCGCGTAGCCGGCTATGCAGCGCTTGACTGCTACGGCATCGTCGGCATGGCCTCCAAGCGTTCCACCGACGGTCTCGTCCAGATGATGGGCCGCGAGAATCTTGGACGTGGCGTGAAGATCCGCGCCGCAGGCGACAAGGTTGACATCGATCTGTATATCATCGTCGAATACGGCATCTCCATCAGCGCCGTTGCCGCGTCCATCATCGAGACCGTAAAGTATAAGGTCGAGACGCACGCGGGCGTGCCCGTCAATCGGGTCAACGTATTCGTTGAGGATATCCGGGTCTGACACTGATTTCAAGCAGTCCCCGACGGTCCTCACGGACGGTCGCATGGGACAGGAGGATGTAGAATGGTAAATGTCATTGACGGGACGATGCTTAAGGAGATGTACGCCTCCGGCGCCGCACTCCTCACGCAGAACCGCGAAAGCGTCGATGCCCTGAACGTATTCCCCGTACCGGACGGTGATACCGGTACCAACATGACGCACACGATCACCGCTGCCGTTCGCGAAATGAACAGCAAGCGCGCGACCGCCGCGTCCGAGGTCGCCGAATATGTTTCCCGCGGCGCACTGAAAGGTGCTCGCGGCAACTCCGGCGTTATCCTGAGCCAGATCCTGCGCGGCTTCACCCGCGGTGTCGCCGATCACGAGGAGATCGATACCGCCGTTCTGAAGCAGATGTTCCGTGAAGGCGCCAACACCGCCTACAAGGCCGTCATGAAGCCCAAGGAGGGCACCATCCTGACCGTCATCCGCGTCGTTGCGGACGAGGTCGAAAAGACCGTCGACAAGGGCGGCGACATCGAAGCCGTCTTCAAGACCGTCCTGACCGCGGGCGACGCCATCCTGCGCCGCACCCCCGACATGCTGCCCGTTCTGAAGCAGGCAGGCGTCGTGGACTCCGGCGGAATGGGTCTGATGGTCTTCTTCCGCGGCATGTACGCCGCACTCAGCGGTGAGGCCATCGAAGCCGACGTCATCGAAGGCAAGTCCGAGACCGCCCTGCCCGGCGAGTTCGTGGACGATCACGGCGATCTCGATCCCGAAGACATCAAGTTCGGTTACTGCACCGAGTTCATCGTCTCCCATCCCCGCCCGGATATGACCGAAGCCGAAGTCACCCGCCTGCGCCGCCGTCTGGAGCGCATCGGCGATTGCGTGCTGGTCATCTCCGACATGTCCGTCGTCAAGGTGCACGTTCACACCAGCGATCCCGGCAAGGCCATGCAGTACGCACTGGAGCTGGGCGAACTGGACGCCATCAAAGTCGACAACATGTGGGAAGAAGCCCGCGAGCGTCAGGAGAAGCGCAGAGCCGCCGAGGCCGCCAAGCCCGTTGAGCTGAAGGAGTACGGCACCGTCGCCGTCGCTCTGGGCGAAGGTCTCAGCCAGCTCTTCAAGGAGCTGAACGTTGACGTCATCGTCGACGGCGGTCAGACCATGAATCCCAGCATTCAGGATCTCGCCGAAGCCGTTGACAAGACCGGCGCCAAGAACGTCTTCATCCTGCCCAACAACTCCAACATCATCCTCGCGGCTCAGCAGGCCTGCGAGCTGACCGATAAGAACGTCATCGTTCTGAGCACCAAGTCCGTGCCCATGGGCATCTCCGCCATGCTGGCCTTCGATCCCGACGCGGATGTGGAGACCAACACCGCCGCCATGAGCGAAGCGGCCGCCGCCGTGCATACCACCTCCGTCACCTACGCCGTGCGTGACACCACCTACGACAACCGCGAGATCCATGCCAATGACATCATGGGCATGATCGACAACAAGCTGGAAGTCGTCGGCAACAACATCGCGCAGGTCGCCCAGGATTGCACCGCCCGCATGGTCACCGACGAGACTTCCATCATCACCATCTACTACGGCGCAGACACCTCCGAAGAGGACGCAAACGAACTTGCGGGCCTTCTGGAGACCCTGTACCCCGACTGCGATGTCGCCGTCCAGAACGGTACCCAGCCGCTGTACTACTACCTCATCTCCGCCGAATAAAGCATTTCCCCCGACGCTCCGTGCATCGGGGGTTCTTTATATGTGAAAAGCCCCGACGTTTCAGACGTCGGGGCTTTGTTTTATGCCTTAGCAGCAAGCTGCCTTCAGGACCTCGATGGCCTGCTTCAGCTGATCCATGGGGATGTTCAGCGCGGGCAGGAGGCGGACCTTGGTCTTGGCGGTGAGGACCAGAACGCCCTTCTCAAGGCAAGCCGCGGCGACTTCGCCGGCGGGCTTTTCGGTCTGGATGCCGAGCATGAGACCGAGACCGGTGATGCCCTTGACGCCCTCGGCGCCTTCCAGCATGCTGACAATCAGGTCGTGACGCTCACGGACGCCCGCCAGAACGGTCTCGTCCAGACGGCTGAGGATGGACACCGCGCCGGCCGCGCAGATGGGGTTGCCGCCGAAGGTGGAACCATGGCTGGAAGCGCCCAGGGTATCCTGTGCCTTCTCGCCGATCATGCAACAGCCGATGGGCAGGCCGCCGCCGATGCCCTTGGCGGTGGAGACCACGTCGGGGGTCACGCCGAACTGCTCATAGGCGTACAGGGTGCCGGTGCGGCCGTTGCCGGTCTGCACTTCATCAACGACGAAGAGGATGTCCTTCTCGGCGCAGATCTTGGCGGTCTCCTGAACGAAGTCCTTCTCGAGGGGCAGAACGCCGCCCTCGCCCTGAACCATCTCCATCATGACGCCGCAGACTGCGTTGTTCTCGATGGCAGCCTTCATGGCGTCGATGTCGTTGGCGGGCACATAGACGAAGCCTTCAACGAAGGGACCGAAGCTGTGATGGAACACATCCTGACCCGTGGCGGACAGGGTCGCGATGGTGCGGCCGTGGAAGGAATTGATCAGGGTGATGATGGTGGGACGGGCACCCTCGCCGTACTTGTCGGAAGCGTACTTGCGGGTGACCTTGATGGCACACTCGTTGGCTTCCGCGCCGGAATTGCCGAAGAAGACCTTCTTCATGCCCGTGCGCTTGCAGAGCATTTCAGCCAGCTTCGCCTGAGGGGCGGTGTAGTACAGGTTGGAGGTGTGGGAAACGAGACCCAGCTGCGCGGTGACCGCGGCCACCCACTGCTCGTCGTTGACGCCGAAGGTATTGACTGCGATGCCGGAGCCCAGATCGATGTAGGTCTTGCCGTCGCTGCCCTTGAGGAGCGCGCCCTTGCCTTCAACGATCTCCACGGGGAAGCGCTTATAGGTGTTTGCAATGTATGTCTTATCGGTCTCAAATACGTTCATTACTTCTTACTCCTTGTAAACATCGTTCCGATACCTTCATCGGTAAGCATTTCCATGAGGATGGAATGGCGGATGCAGCCGTCCAGGATGACCGACTTGCGCACGCCGCACTCGAGGGCTTCCAGACAGCAGTCCACCTTGGGGATCATGCCGCCGGAAATGGTGCCGTCCGCCTTCAGTTCCGCCGCTTCCTCGTAGCTGATGACGGGGATCAGGGACTCGGGATCGTCCTTGTCCTTCAGGACGCCGGGAACGTTGGTCATATTGATCATGCACTCCGCCGCCATGGCGCCCGCAATGCGCGCCGCCGCGGTATCGGCATTGATGTTGTAGATGTTGCCCTCGGCATCAAAGCCGATGGTGGAGATGACGGGGATGTAGCCGCGGCTCAGCAGGTCGAGGATGGGACGGATGTCCACCTCGGTGATCTCGCCCACATAGCCCAGCTGCTCGTCCAGCATCTTTGCCTTCATCAGACCACCGTCGATGCCGCAGAGACCGATGGCGCGCCCGCCGATGTTTTCGATCAGCGCCACGAGGCTCTTGTTGACGCCGCCCGCCAGTACCATCTGCGCGATCTCCGCCGTCTCAAGGTCGGTGACGCGAAGTCCGTTGACGAAACTGGATTCCTTGCCCACGCGCTTCAGCATCTTGCTGATCTCGGGGCCGCCGCCGTGCACCAGCACGGGCTTGACGCCGATGAGGGAAAGGAGGACGATGTCGCGCATGACCGCGTTCTTCAGAGATTCGTCCGTCATGGCGTTGCCGCCGTATTTCACAACGATGATCTTGCCCGCATAATCCTGAATATAAGGCAGGGCATGGACGAGGACGCTCGCCCGCTCGTTATTGCTGATCATTTCGGTGTTCCTCCGTCAGGTTCTGTAGTCGCCGTTGATCTTGACGTAGTCGTAGGTCAGATCGCAGCCCCATGCGGTCGCTTCGAAGGCGCCGTCGTTGAGACCGACTTCGATGGTGATCTCATCCTCCAGCAGAACGGTCTTGGCGATCTCCTCGGAGAAGGGAACGCCCGCGCCGTTGCGGCAGACCGCCACGGTGCCCGCCTTGGAGACGAAGTCCACATCGATCTTGGTAACGTCCACATCCGCGCCGGCATAGCCGATGGCGCAGAGCACGCGTCCCCAGTTGGCATCGGCGCCGAACATGGCCGCCTTGGTCAGGCTGGAGCAGATGACGGACTTGGCCACGGTCTTGGCGATCGCCTCGGTCTTGCCGCCCGCCGCGTGGCAGACGATCAGCTTGGTCGCGCCTTCGCCGTCCTTCGCCATGATGCGGCAAAGGGTGTGGGTGACCGCCGCCAGTGCCTCGGTGAACACGGCGTAGTCATCGTTCTCGCAGGTGATGGGCGCATTGCCCGCCAGACCGTTGGCGATGATGGTCAGGGTGTCGTTGGTGGAAGTATCGCCGTCCACGGACAGCATGTTGAAGCTGTTCTTCACGTCCGCCTTCAGGGCTTTGGTGAGCATCTCGGAGGAGATGGCCGCGTCGGTGGTGAGGAAGGCCAGCATGGTGGCCATGTTGGGATGGATCATGCCGCTGCCCTTGGAGATGCCGCCCAGGTGGCAGATCTTGCCGCCCAGTTCGAATTCTACGGCCACTTCCTTGGAAACGGTATCGGTGGTCATGATGGCACAGGCCGCCTCGATGGAGCCGTTGTCGGAAAGTTCGGCCACCAGCTGGGGCATTGCCTTTTCCACGGGCTCCGTGGAGAGGGGCTGACCGATGACGCCGGTGGAGGCGACGATGACATCGTTGGCGGGGATGCCCGTTGCCACCTCGACCAGACGACACATCTCGTTGGCGATGTCCACGCCGTCGGCGTTGCAGGTGTTGGCATTGCCGCTGTTGCAGATGATCGCGCGGGCCATGCCGTCTTCAAGGTGCGCCTTGGTCACCACGATGGGCGCGCCCTGCACCAGATTCTGCGTATAGACGCCTGCCGCCGCGCCCCGTACTTCGGAGACGATCAGTGCCAGATCTTTCTTGGTACGATTCTTGCGGATGCCGCAATGGACGCCAGAAGCCTTAAAGCCTTTTGCGGCACAGACGCCGCCTTCGATAAATTTCATTTGTTTATTCCTCCCGGATCACGGATTCAGTCCTTCGGTCTCATCAAGTCCCATGGCGATGTTCATGCACTGGACCGCGGCGCCGGATGCGCCCTTGCCCAGATTGTCGAATCGGGCGGTGAGCAGGATAACGCGGTCGTTGCCGTCCACGCGGATCTCCATGCTGTCATGTCCCGCCAGCGCGTTGGCGCCGTAGAACTTGGGGGTCTCGTCGTTAATAACCTTCACCAGTTTCTGTCCCGCGTAATGATCTGCCATGGCCTCGCGGACCGTCTGCAGCGTGGGGCAGCCCGTCATCTGCTCGGCGAACACGGGCACGGTGACCACCATGCCGGCGTAGAAGTCCGCCACGATGGGCGAAAAGGCAGGCGCGTGGGTCAGACCGGTGATCACCTGCATCTCGGGCAGATGCTTATGCACCTGCGTCATGCCGTACTGACGGGGGCTGAGGTATTCCTCGGGACGCGCGCCGTCACGGTAGGCTTCGATCATCTTGCGACCGCCGCCGGAGTAGCCGGTGATGGAATTGCAGGTCAGGAGCGTATCCTTGGGGAGCAGTCCGCAGGCCACCAGCGGATAGACGGTGGCGATGAAGCCGCCCGCGTGGCAGCCGGGTCCCGCGATGCGCTTGCCCGCGGCAATGGCCTCGCGATGGGCCTTGGACAGCTCGGGGAAGCCGTACGCCCAGTCGGGGTTGGTTCGGTGAGCGGTGGAAGTATCAATGATGCAGACATCGGGAACCGCCAGCTCCGCCGATTCCCAGGCTCTTGAGTTCGTGCTCTTCAGAATCGAGTGCCGTAAAAAGCAAGATCGGCACGTCCGCATCGGTCTTTCGGATTTGCCGACAAGCCTGATGCCCG
>JAKSPZ010000110.1 GCA_024404395.1 Clostridia bacterium
CATGCTTCACGGTGGGCACCTTCACAGGTGCTGCGGTTGCAGTGTTGACGCTGTTGAAGTCCACAACGGGATCGATCTCATTGGAGACCGCAAAGGAAGTATTGGTGTAGCTCACGGGCGCATTGTTGCCGTTGCCCACATAGATGTTGGCACCAAAGCCGAGGATGGGCCAGAAAACGATGGGCAGGAGGCACATCATGAAGCCGAAGCCGCCGGTGCGACCAAAGGCATGGGCGATCTTGACGTTCTCAATGATGGTGCAGACGATGCACGCAATGGCCAGAAGAATGACGAGTACCAGATAAGTGATGATCTCGGATTCTCTCATATAGTAGAACAGGGCATTCTGAAGCTGATTGCCGATGACGCCGATGATCGACGCGCCGACCATATTGATGATGCAGCAGGCGATGGCGCCGCCGCCACCCATTCTGGCCACACTGATGGGACCATAAATGGGAATGAGCACCTTCCAGCCGCCGTCACCGGACTTGCTCAGAGCGACCCACTGTGCGATGAGCACGAGAAGCGACAGACCGATCACGGTGAGCACGAGCAGCACGGTCACGATCGAAGCCGCCGCAAAAGTTGACTGATACATAGAGAAACCTCCTTCTCTCCCCCAAATATTCACCTGTTATAATAACACATTTTTCATTGATTATCAAGCATACAACCATTAAAACGGCTGCCCATTTGCGGGCAGCCGTCATAACTTTGCGTTATTTTCCGCTTGCGGTGCGGTTCAGGGTCAGGGTAGGACCGGACTTGACCAGTCCGTCGCTCTTCACCATGGTCTCCAGCACCGAGACATCCGCGTCGATGTCCATGGCGGAGGCACTGAAGAGATTGTCGCTCAGGCGCTCGAAGGCGGTCACCAGCGTATCCAGCACGCCCTCGATCTTCTTGCGGGCGGTGGTGATGTTCTCGCCCTGATAGCTCTGCTTCTCCATCAGCGCGTAGTTGTTCAGCAGCTTCAGAGTGGTGGGCAGATAGTAGTCCATGAACTTGCGGACCTCCGCCTCCTGCTCGGGATGCATGCGCACCACGGAGAAGATGCCCGAAGTCAGATCGCCGATACGGTCGATGCGCTCGGAAACGGCGGGATCGGCGATCTCGTCATTCACGCGGCGGATGTCCTGCAGAATGCGCTCGAACTCGACCTCATAAGAAGGCTTGGCGGGCTCGCGCTTCGGCTTGGGCTCGGCTTTGGGTTCGGGCGCGGGCTCCGCCTTGGGCGCGGTCTCCGTCACCGTGGTATTCACGGTCTGGTGTACCACCGTCTTCTGATCGTTGCGCAGCTGTGCGCCGCGATAGTTGCGGAGCTTGCGGCTCACCTCGTCCGCCACATCGGCGACGACAGCGGTGACCCCGTCCACGATCACGTTGACGGTCTCGGTGAAACCGCTGCGGACCGCAGGTCCGAAGACGATGTTGCCGCGGCGGTCGAAATGGGTGCCGGGAACGAAGTAGTGTTCGTCGATCATATCCTCGAGATCTTCCTTCACGTCGGCGGTCTTGCGGCCGAGGCGCAGGGCGATCTCATTAATGGCGATCTCGTCCCGATCATCGATACAGAGGGCGATGTCACGGAAACGGCGCAGCTTATCCCGATTCCCCTGACGAATGCCTTTGAGCACGCAGAGGGGAACGCCGACATAAGGCACAAAGATCGTCAGAAGGATGATGGGTGCCCAGGGAAAGCCCTTACGATTGTCAACTTCGGGAATACGGACCAGGTTTCTCATTGTTATTTCCTTTCATGAATATGGGCGGCAATGCGCTCTGCCACAGCCTCTGCCGAGCGTCCCGTCTCGCTGACGCCGTAGAAGGCGCGGACGGCGGACTGGTCGGCGGACACCGAACCGAAATCGGCGAGCATCTTTTCCAGCTCCGCCTCGCTTTCGGCGCGGGTATAGGGGCAGGTCCGCAGGTCGAAATACATCTCGCGATCGTTCCGCATGAACCGATCCAGGTCGGGTTGATACAGTATGACGGGACGGTCCAGCAGGATGTAATCGCCGGCGGAGGACGAATAATCGGTGATGAGCAGGTCTGCCAGCAGAAGGAGGTCGCTCATCTCCGGATACTTGGTACAGTCGATGGCGCCGGAGCGTCCGGCATCGACGCCGGTATTCCGCTCGTGGGCGCGGGTGATGACGATCCACTTCTCGCCCGTGGATTGCTCCAGCAGCTGCACGGCGCGGTCGGGATCGAAGTTTGCCTTCAGCGCGACATCGGTATCGGTGTCGCGGAAGGTTGGTGCGTAGAGCAGCACCTTCGTGCCCTCCGGCAGCCCAAGTCGCAAACGGGCGCGCTCGGCGCCTTTCATATCGCGATTGACCAGGCAGTCGTTGCGGGGCATGCCGCCCTTCAGCACCTCGCCCTCATAGCGGTAAGCGGTGCGGAAGGTGGAGACGCCGAAGTCGGAGCCCGCCACCGCCAGATCCATCTGTCGGTAATCGGGATACTTCAGACCGTCGTTCATGTCGTACATCATCTTCTTGAAGCCGCGGTCGCCGTGCCAGGTCTCCACGAGGTACTGACCCTTGAACTTCAGAAGATGGAAGGGGCGATTGAAGTTGTCCACGATCGCGCCGCAGGTGGACAGCTCGCGCAATGCCGCCGCGCTGTGGGGGCGGACGATGCGGACATAATCGGGCACGTCCGTCATGTCGGCATTCGCGCTCAGCTGCCAGACGATCTCGGCATCGGGAGCGATGGCGTGGAGGGCTTCGGAAATAAATCGGGGGCTGTCCGAATAGGCATTGCCCTGGAAGCTCGAGACGAAGACCCGCTTCTTATGAATGCCGCCGAACAGTCGGCACAGGGACATATAGCTGCGCCCCAACGCCATGCGCGACACGCGCACCGTGCCCAGCAGCAGGGGATTCTTACGGATCAGTTGTACAAGTTTCATCTTTCACGATCGAACCAGGACAGGTTCTCGATGTTGACGCTCTCCAGAGGCGTCAGGTCCAGGAACCACTCTTCGGGACTGAGGGGCTTGCCCGCGATCTTCGCGATGGGCTGCTTGAAATAGGTGCCCGTGCCCGTAGCCAGCAACTTGCCGTTCACGTCCTCGATGCAGCCTTCCGCCACGTACACCAGGCGGGTGTTCTTGGGGATCTTGCCCACCACCCTGATCTCCTCGTTCAGCGGAACGGGCTTCTTGAACTTGACGTTCAGCTCGGTGGTGACGCCGAAGGTGTCGGGCTCGTCGATATTGACGGCACGACCGATCACTTCGTCCAGCAGTGCGGAGATCAGACCGCCGTGCATGCGGTTCGGGTAAGACTGATGCTCGTCCCGTCCCTTCAGGATGCCGATGATGAGGTCTTCGTTGCCGGTATAGAACTTGGTCCTCAGGGAGAGACCGTTCGACATGCCGCAGACCACGCACATGGCGGAATTGTTGTGCTGACGGGTGATCTTTACTTCCATTTTTACTGCCTCCGACGTTATTACAGGATATTATACGCCCGAAAATATCCCGTTGTCAATGAAATTCGGCGCAAAGTTAATGACAATTAACCAATGTAATCCCGCAATACAATCGCCGCAATCATTGACATATGTTCCCTACATATTATATAATTAGATAACCTGAAAATTACAGATGGAGGTATTCTCATGGGATTTTTCAGCAAAAAAGTTTGTGATATCTGCGGCGGCGATATCGGCCTTCTGGGCAATCGCAAGCTGTCCGACGGCAACTGCTGCAAGGACTGCGCTAACCGCCTTTCTCCTTACCTGTCCGACCGCCGCGGTTCCACCGTTGCGGAGATCCGCGACCACCTCGCCTATCGTGACGCCAACTTTGTTGCCGTTCAGGATTTCCATCCCACCCGCGTGCTCGGCGAATACACCAAGATCTATCTGGATGAGACCACCGGTCGCTTCCTGGTAAGCCACGCCACCGACTGGCGCAAGTTCAATCCCGACATCATCGACGTCCGTCAGGTCATCTCCTGCACCGTTGATGTTCAGGAGCATCGCCGCGAGATCGCACCGCCCCCGCCGCCGGCAGGCCGTCCCGGTCCCGGTGGCCCCGGCCGTCCCGGCCCCGGTGGCCCCGCAGGCAGACCCATGCCGCCCCGCGTGGTCTTTGAGTACGAGTTCGTCGTCACCATTCTGGTGGACTCTCCCTACTTCGACCGCATCCGCTTCGAGCTGACCCGCGAGCGTCCCGAAGCCCGCATGTCTCAGGCTTATCGCTACTATGAGGCCATGGGCGCCGAGATCATGGCTTGCCTTGATCCCGCCAACTACGCCGCCCCCGCCATCGGTGTTCAGCCCGTGATCAACGTTGTCGCCCCCGCAGCTCCCGCAGCCGCCCCTGCCGGCGACAGCTGGACCTGCGCCTGCGGTGCCGTCAACACCGGCAAGTTCTGCACCGGCTGCGGCGCAGGCAAGCCCGCCGCTCCCGCTGCCCCCGCCGCCGAAGGCTGGACCTGCACCTGCGGCGCCGTCAACACCGGCAAGTTCTGCCCCAACTGCGGCGCAAGCAAGCCCAAGACCATCCGCTGCGACAAGTGCGGCTGGGTCCCCGCCGATCCTACCAACGCCCCCAAGTTCTGCCCCAACTGCGGCGATCCCATCACCGAAGACGATCTCGCATAAACAAAAAATACGCCCCCGACTTCCGTCGGGGGTTGTTTTTTTATCTGCGTTTGTTGATGCGGTCGTGGAAGGCCTGCCAGACCTGCTTTAAGGTCTTGTGGACGCCGCGGGGGAGGTGGATCTCAAGGCCGTCCGCCATGGTCACCGATTCCGCGGTCATGGCGGAGATGTAGAAGAGATTCACGATATAGGAGCT
>JAKSPZ010000111.1 GCA_024404395.1 Clostridia bacterium
CTCGTTTTGCGTATTGATGACAATAAAAAGCAATACCGCGACCTGCTGCTCCTCGCCGATGAGCAGGAAGACATGATCGATCGTTATCTCGATCGCGGCATCATGTACGTTCTGGAGGATGACGGCATTAAGGCGGAGTGCGTGGTCACAGACGAAGGCGACGGCGTTCTGGAAGTGAAGAACATCGCCGTCGCTCCCGATGCACAGAAGCTGGGCTACGGACGAAAGCTCCTCGCCTTCATCGAAGACACCTACCGCAATCGGTATCGCGTCCTTCGGGTCGGCACAGGCGAGAGTCCCCTCACCCTCCCCTTCTATCACAAATGCGGATTTGAAGAAGCCGACCGCATCGTCGATTTCTTCACTAACAACTACAATCATCCCATCGTTGAATGCGGCATCACCCTCAAGGATATGATCATACTGGAGAAAAAGCTACAGACCAAGTGCAAAAAGCTGTTCTCAGCAATAGATAAAGGAGCGACTCAAATTGCAAAACGGTTTTAATGGTTTTCCCTTCGAAGACGATGATTTCGTCTTTGAAGAGATCCTTGGTGACAACAACGTTAGCTTACAACTTTCGGTTTTCGATGAGGTTTTCGATGCGCATGTCACTTTCTTGCAGAAACTAAGCGGGCATGAGCATGCCCGCATTGTTTCAAGACAAGAATTCTACGACCGTTTTCGATTTGGCTTCTGCCCTGAGACAAAGAAAACAAAGAAAATCAAAAGGACTTATAACAGCTACGATGTTTTTCTTGAATCTGGTCGAGAGGAAAAGATGTTCAATTACCTGATAGACGAAATACAGGTAGTTGAATGTGTATCTCAAGGTGTAGATATCCCGTACTATAAGCGTAACGGCCATAAAGAGCAAAAATACACTCCCGATTTAATCTTTCTAACTATTCAAGGCTACGTTGGCATAATTGAAGTCAAGCCTTTAAAACACATGGGACTCGATTTATGTCTCGATAAATATGATGCTATGGCTGAGTATTGTGAAGAAAACGGTTACTTGTATGGCATGGTCGACCCTGAGAATTCCTTCACAACTTTTGAAGACATGAAAGAGTTTCAAATAAACGAAGAATTACGCAATCGGCTGTATTTGTGGTATAACGACAGCGATGCGAATTTGGGAATGAAAGCGTTGCGCAAACACATGAGATCAATAAAGAAAAGCGAAAAAGTTACTTTAGATAAACTGTGGCTACAGGTCGTCGCTTGGGTTATTCAGAACCGCGATAATGTCGGCATCAAGGGTTATACCCGCTTTTTCCCCGCAGAATATAACGAATTGTACAGGCGTTGATTCAAGCCACTCCACCTTGTACTGAGAAAAAGCTGTAAGCAAAAGCGGCATTGAGATATCTCAATGCCGCAAGTTTTTTAACCGTGAAGATCGGTGCCGATGAAGGCGACCTCGGCGAAGGCTGCGGGATCGTGGCGGATGATGTAATCGATGTACGATGCCGTCATCTGCGCGGTCAGCAGATAGCCGCTGGGGTTCATATGATGGCTCAGGTAGTATCTGTCCCAGAAGGCCTTGTTATACTTGGGGGCATAGCGATTGAAATCCAGCACGTAGGTCTGGGGGAAGAGCGCTGCCAGCTCATGGAGACGCTTGGCATGGGCTTCCCTGCCCGCTTTCCTGTCGTCATCCTCGCCCGTGCTCGGCATGGTCAGCAGAAAGAAGAAAGCGCGGGGCTGGATCTCGTGATAGCGCTGGATAATCTCGGCATAGCGTCCCGTGAAGGTATCCTTGTTGTTGCGCCAGTTCTTCAGATCGATATCGTCGAGAGAACCGAAGGGATGACCGAGATTGAACAGATCGTTGACGCCCAGTGCGATGATATACGCCTGACTGGCATATTCATTGCTCCAATAACGGTTGGATTCCGCAAAGTTCGCACAGTATTCTCGGGCGGACATGCCGCCTTTGGAGAAGTTATAGACCTTCGCGCCGATCATGCGCGCGAGGAACTGCCCCCAGGAATACTCATAATAGTCATGATAGCCACTGGTTCCGTCGGGTTTGGTGCTCTGCATTTCGCCCGAGCTCAGGCTGTCGCCGATGCAGGCGATGGTTCTGAAAATCGCACAGTTGCCGCCGCCCGGCACAAGCTTGTCCAGCGGCTGCTCGGAGGGATCTACATAACAAGGGTCAAAAGGCATACTCAATACAGCTCCTTCCCGTTTTGCAAGCATCCGTGGCTATTATAGAACAAACTTCATCATAAAGCAAGAGCTGACCGAATCGGTCAGCTCTTTGATTTGAGAAACGATTATTCGTATTCCACGGTGCCGGTGGGCTTGGGCGTGAAATCGTACAGAACGCGGTTGATGCCGGGAACCTCATGGGTGATGCGGTCGGTGATGTGGACCATCAGATCATGGGGCAGCTCAGCAACGGTAGCGGTCATAACGTCGGTGGTGATGATAGCACGAACGATGCAGCACCACTCAAAGGCACGCTTGCCGTCCTTGATGCCGGTGGACTTGAAATCCGGAACGACGGTGAAGTACTGCCAGACCTTGCCTTCGAGATCGTTCTTGGCGAACTCTTCGCGCAGGATGGCATCGGACTCACGAACCGCTTCGAGGCGATCGCGGGTGATGGCGCCGGGGCAGCGAACGCCCAGACCGGGACCCGGGAAGGGCTGACGATAAACCATGCCGTCGGGCAGACCGAGCTGCTTGCCAACGATGCGCACTTCGTCTTTGAAGAGGATCTTGACGGGCTCGACCAGTTCGAAATTCATGTCCTCGGGCAGGCCGCCGGCGTTGTGATGCGCCTTGATGCCGTTTTCGCTCTCCAGGATGTCGGGCCAGATGGTGCCCTGTCCCAGGAACTGAATGCCGTCCAGCTTGCGTGCTTCTTCGGCAAAGACCTCGATGAACTCGCCACCGATGATCTTACGCTTGGTCTCGGGATCGGTAACGCCGGCCAGCTTGTCCAGGAAGCGATCGACAGCGTCGACATAGATCAGGTTTGCGTTCATCTGATTGCGGAAGACCTCGATGACCTGCTCAGGCTCACCTTTGCGCAGCAGACCATGATTGACATGAACGCAGACGAGCTGCTGGCCGACAGCCTTGATGAGCATTGCGGCAACGACGGAAGAGTCAACACCGCCGGACAGAGCCAGCAGGACCTTCTTGTCGCCGATCTGCTCACGCAGTGCCTTGATCTGTTCTTCGATAAAGGCATCAGCCAGTTCGGGGGTAGTGATTCGTACCATATCATCGGGACGACGATCAAATACCATAATAGAACCCTCCTACTTAAAATATCTATACAAGGATTATAACATAACCCTTTAGATTTTATAAGGATAATTCGGAATGTCCGCTTATTCGTTTTCGGCCAGCCATGCCTTGTAGGCAACGACGGTCTCGCCCATCAGCTTGGGGTTGGGGCAGCCGACGGTGATGCGCTTGTTGACGCAGGTCTCGAGGCTGATGGTCTGATAGATGTCCGCCTCGAACAGCTCGCTCTCCTTGCGATACTCGTCCAGCGGCAGATCATCCAGTGCGCAGTTCAGGTCGATGCAGCGCAGCACGAGACGACCGGTAACGCCGTGGGCATCGCGGAAAGGCATGCCGTGGTTGACAAGATAGTCCGCAACGTCGGTAGCGTTGATGAAGCCGCCGGTGGCGCTGGCACGCATGACCTCGGGACGGAAGACCGCGGTCTCCAGCATGCCCGCCGCTGCGATCAGGCAGTCCTTGGTGGTGTCGATAGCGTCGAACAGACCTTCCTTGTCTTCCTGCATGTCCTTGTTGAAAGCCATGGGCAGACCCTTCATGACGGTCAGGATGGACATCAGGGCACCGTATACACGACCGACCTTGCCGCGGATCAGTTCGGCGACGTCGGCGTTCTTCTTCTGGGGCATGATGCTGGAACCGGTGCAATAGGCATCGTCCAGTTCGACGAAGCGATATTCGTTGGAAGCCCACATGATGACCTCTTCGCAGAAGCGGGACAGGTGCATCATGATGACGCTCATGTTGAAGAGGATCTCACAGATGTGATCGCGGTCGGATACGGAATCCATGCTGTTGGCGGTGGGTCCGTCAAATCCCAGCAGCTCGGCGGTGTAGGCGCGGTCCAGCGGATAGGTGGTGCCGGCCAGCGCCGCGGAACCGAGGGGGCAGGTGCCCATGCGGGCAACGGAATCGTCCATGCGGCTCACATCGCGCTTCGCCATCTCGACATAGGCGCCGAGGTGATGCGCCAGCGTGACGGGCTGCGCCTTCTGCAGATGAGTGAAGCCGGGCATATAGGTCTCAAGGTTCTTCTCCATCTGACCGACCAGCACGCGGATCCAGGCGACCAGCAGCGTGCGGATCTCGATCGCCTCGTCGCGAACGTACATCTTCATGTCCAGAACGACCTGATCGTTGCGGCTGCGTCCGGTGTGCAGCTTCTTGCCGGTGTCGCCCACGCGGCGGATGAGCTCGCTTTCCACCAGAGAGTGGATATCTTCATACTTGGTGGAGATCTCCAGCTTGCCTTCGTTCATATCGGCGAGAATCTCTTCCAGACCCTTGATGATCACATCGCGCTCTTCATCCGTGAGGATGCCCTGCTTGGCAAGCATGGTCACATGGGCGATACTGCCGCGGATGTCCTGACGATAGAAGCGGTTATCAAACATAATGGATGCATTAAAGTCATTGACAAAAGCCGTGACGCCCTTGTTGAAGCGTCCGCCCCAAAGCTGTGCCATGTACGGTTACCTCCAAATATATACTATATTTAGTCTATCACAGCGGTAATGATTTTACAATGGAAATTG
>JAKSPZ010000112.1 GCA_024404395.1 Clostridia bacterium
AAGAAGACCACCGCGGAAGCCAAGAAGTACACCGAGATGGTCGGTCTGGATGTGGACGTCAACACCCTCGTCGGATCCCTCTCTCTGGCACAGCGCCAGATGGTCGAGGTGGCAAAGGCGCTGTCCACCAACGCCAAGCTCATCGTCATGGACGAGCCCACCTCCGCACTGACCGATCGCGAGACCGTCATCCTGATGGGCGTCATCCGCAAGCTGCGCGACAGCGGCGTGACCGTCGTCTTCATCTCCCACCGCCTCAGCGAGCTCTTTGAGATCACCGAGCGCATCACCGTCCTCCGCGACGGCGAGTGCATCGGCACCATCAATACCGAAGACTGCACCGAGCAGCGCCTCATCGACATGATGGTCGGACGTTCCCTCGGCGACATCTATCCCGAAGGCAGTGCCGCCATCGGCGAGACCATCCTCGACGTCAAGAACCTGAACGCAGGTCCCATGGTGCAGGATGTGAGCTTCGAGCTCCACTCCGGCGAGATCCTCGGCTTTGCGGGTCTGGTCGGCGCCGGTCGAAGCGAGGTCATGCGCGCCATCTTCGGCGTGGACCGCATGGAAAGCGGCTCCATCGTTGTGGACGGCAAGACGCTGCACAAGCACACCCCCACCGACGCCATCCACGCCGGTATCGGTCTGGTGCCCGAAGACCGCAAGCTCCTCGGTCTCATTCTGGACATGACCGTTCGCGAGAACACCACGCTGCCCTGCCTTGAGGACGAGATGAAGCACGGTCTGATGAACCGCAAGACCGAGGCCAGGATCTCCGACCTGTACATCAAGCAGCTGGAGATCAAGACGCCCTCCCGCGAACAGAAGGTCGTCAACCTCTCCGGCGGCAACCAGCAGAAGGTCGTCATCGCCAAGTGGCTGGCCACCCATCCCAAAGTCCTGATCATGGACGAGCCCACCCGCGGTATCGACGTCGGCGCCAAGCGCGAGATCTATGAACTCATGCGCAAGCTCGCCTCCGAAGGCGTCGGCATCATCATGATCTCCTCCGAAATGCCTGAAGTCCTGGGCATGAGCGATCGCATCATCGTCATGCAGGGCGGACGCATCTGCGGCGAACTGCCCGGCAGCGGCGCCACCCAGGAAGAGATCATGGGCATGATCCTGAAAGCAGCAAACTAACGCCGTAAGAAAGGTCGTAATTGATATGAGCCAGCAGACTAACACAAAGAAATCCGGCGGCATCGGCCGTATTCTGAGCATCAACGGCGTAGGCATCTTTCTGGTGCTGCTCGCCATGTGCATCGCGCTGACCATCGCCGTCGGCAATAAGTTCCTCTCCGCCAGCAACATCATCTCCGTTGTCCGTCAGTTCTCCTTCTATGGCATCCTGGCCATCGGTATGTGCATGGTCATCATCACCGGCGGCATCGATATCTCCGTCGGTTCCGTCTTCGCCCTCTCCGGTGTCATCGCCTGTATGGGCATCACCAAGTGGGGCATCCCCGTCTGGATCAGCGTTCTGATGGGTCTGGCAGCCGGCGCGCTCATGGGCTACATCAACGGCGCCTGCATCACCTGGCTGAAGCTCCCCGCCATGATCGCCACCCTGGGCATGCAGTCCATCGCCCGCGGTGTCGCCTACACCGTCACCGGCGGTTACCCCATCGGCTCCCTGCCCGATAACTTCAAGTTCATCGGTCTGGGCACCATCTTCGGCATCCCCACCCCCATCATCCTGATGGTCCTTCTGGCAGCTCTTGCCATCTTCTTCCTCAACATGACCGTCGTCGGTCGCCGCATCTACGCCATCGGCGGCAATGAGGAAGGCGCCCGCATCTCCGGCGTCAATGTCAACCGCATCAAGCGTCTGGTCTATGCCCTCTGCGGTCTCACCGCCGCCATCTCCGGTATCGCCATGGCCGCCCGTCTGGGTGTCGGTCAGTCCACCGCCGGTCAGGGCTACGAAATGGACGCCATCGCCGCGACCGTTATCGGCGGCGCCAGCCTCTCCGGCGGCTCCGGCAGCATCATCGGCGCCATCATCGGTGCGGCCATCATGGGCGTTCTGCGCAACGGTCTGGTCCTGCTGGACGTCTCCGCTTACTGGCAGCAGACCGTCATCGGTATCGTCATCATCGCCGCCGTCGCGCTGGACAACCTGCGCCACGTGCAGCACAAGTGATCCCTTTCGATGTTTTGCTCGTAAGAGCTTAACAAATATAAGGAGGAAAAAACCATGAAAAAGATTATTTCCCTCGTTCTGGTTGCCCTGATGGTCCTCATGGCTTCCGCAGTCGCAGAAGGCATCACCATCGCCGTCGTCCCGAAGTCCCTTGACAACGCCATCTTCCTCGACAGCCAGGCTGCCGCAGAAGCAAAGGGCGAAGAGCTCGGCATCAACATCCAGTGGACCGGTTCCCCCACCTCTGACGCCGGCATGCAGGTTCAGGTCATCGAAGGCCTGATCGAGAAGCAGGTCGACGGCATCCTGATCAGCTGCAACGATGCAGATGCTCTGGAAGACGTTATCAATCGCGCCGTTGAAGCCGGCATCGTTGTTGGCTGCTTCGACTCCGACTCCCCCAACTCCAACCGTGCTTTCTACTGCGGCACCGACAACTATGCCGTTGGTAAGCTGGCTGCCGAGAAGATGATGGAGATCATCCCCGAAGGCGGTAAGGTTGCTATCCTGACCGGCGTTCTGGGCGCTCCCAACCTGGAAGAGCGTATCCGCGGCTTCAAAGAGACCGTCGAAGGCACCAACATCGAAGTCATGCCCGTCCAGACCGGTAACGACGATGTTCAGACCTCCGTTGACGTTGTTGGCCAGTACACCGCTGCCAACCCCGACCTGGCTGCCTGGTTCTTCGATGGCGGCTGGCCCTACTTCGCCGATCCCGACGCTCTCCCCGAAGTCAAGGCTTTCATGGAGAACGGCGGCCACATCATCTCCGTTGACACCTGCGAGCCCATGATGCAGTACGTCGGCATGGACATGGTCGACCTGCTCATCGGTCAGAACTACCCCGCAATGGGCGCCATCGGCGTTGAGACCCTCTACAAGATCATCACCGGCGCTGAAGTTGACCTCGGCGACGAGACCCACTACATCGACACCGGCTTCGAACTGGTTGACAAGGCCAACTACGAAGAAGTCTGGGCAACCAAGACTCCCTGGTAATCGATTCAGTCGGCTCTGACTGAGCGATCAGTCACGATCTGAAAGGTGCCCCGCTTCCCTTTTCGGGCGGCGGGGCGCCTCTTTTTTCTGCGTAATTTGCGTGTCAAAAGGTCGGCTTGTCACGAAAAGTGTCGATATTCATGGTTTCTACTTATTAAATGGTCTTGACCGATACAAAAGAAAAGTGTATTATATCGTTATTGACGTGGACCGGCGAGGTCGGTTCATGTTCAATACACACTGTCCGTTATAATGAACTGTACACCTGAGAGGCGGGGCTTGATATGGAATATTCAAAAGAAGCCCAATACCGGATCTGGCTCAGCAGCGTCGACGGCATCGGCGTCAAGCGCTTTTACCGCCTGCTGAGTGTGTTCGGTGACGCCGAAACGGTGTGGCAGAATGTGGATTCGCCCGAGACCGCGTTCCTCGGACCCAAGGTACAGTCCGAGCTCCGCGCCGCGCGGACGGAAGAGCGGCTCTATAAGCTCTTCGCCGCCATGGAGAAATGCGGCTGTCATGCGGTCGTTCGGGACGAAGAGGACTACCCCTATCTGCTGGATCAGATATTCGATCCGCCCGCGGTGCTCTATGTCCGCGGTGAGGCGCGTCTGGACGGCGACAAGATGTTCGCCATCGTCGGTTCCCGCCGCTGCACCAGAGACGGTCAGCGCGCCGCCCGCGAGATCGCCGCGCAGCTGGCCCGCGAAGAGGTCACCGTGGTCTCCGGCATGGCGCGGGGCATCGACACCTGCGCCCACGAGGGCTGTCTCAGCGCAAACGGCACCACGATCGCCGTCCTCGGCTGCGGACCCGACGTGGTCTATCCCCCCGAGAACGAAGCGCTGGCGGAGCGCATCCTCGAAAACGGCGGCGCCATCATCAGCGAATATCCCCCGGGGACCCGACCGCTGGCGGGACACTTCCCCGCGCGAAACCGCATCATCAGCGGTCTGACGGAAGGCACCCTGATCGTGGAGGGCGCGGAGAACTCCGGCGCCATGATCACCGTCAACACCGCCATCGATCAGAACCGCGAGATCTTCGCCGTGCCCGGTTCCATCTTCTCGCCGCTGAGCATCGCGCCTAACCGCCTCATCGTGGACGGCGCCCATCCCGTCCTCAGCGCATGGGAGATACTGGACAATTTCCGTTGGGCGGAACGTCCCGACGAGAAGCCTCAGAGCCGCGCCGGGGAGCTGGACGACACCGAACTGGCCGTCGTCATGCCCCTGACGGAGCAGCCGCTCTCCTTCGAGGAGCTGTCGGCAGTCACCAAGCTGCCCGCCTCGAAGCTCAATTCCTACTTGACAATGCTTGAATTACGGGGAACAATAGAAAAAGCGCCCGGCGGCATGTACCGAGCGTACTTAAAACCTTGACCCCATATATCCCGGAGGTAACTCATGGCACAGACACTCATCATCGTCGAATCCCCGGCCAAGGCGAAGACCATTGGCAAATTCCTCGGACGCAACTATAAGATCGACGCGTCTCAGGGCCACGTCCGTGATCTGCCCCGTTCCCAGATCGGCGTCGATGTTGAAAATGAATTTGAACCCAAGTATATCACCATCAGAGGTCGCGGTCCCATCCTGGAGCGTATCCGCAAGGAAGCGCACAAGGCCACCCGCGTCCTCCTCGCG
>JAKSPZ010000113.1 GCA_024404395.1 Clostridia bacterium
AAATCCAGCCTGTTCGCCTACGCGGAACGGTTCGGCTTCGAATCGCTGAACGATCGGAGCCGCATGTGCGATATCCGCGAAGCCACTTCCCTGCGGGAAGCAAGCGCCTCGCGCTACGCCTTCATGCCGGAAAAGACCACCATCCAGCAGGCACGTGCAACGTTCAATGAACACAACGAAAAGAACAAGCGGCTCAATGCCATTTTCATCACCACGGACGGCACATCCTCGGGCAGACTGCTCGCCATGCTGACGCCCTGGGATGTCCTGAAACACTCGGTTAGCAGGGAGGACTAAAGGTGCCCCGGTTGAACATTCTCACCAAGAGCGATTCCGAAAGACTTGCGCTGGCGGAATTGCGCGATGATTACATGAGGATCCGCAGCGTCTACGCCGCCGGCATTCGCGAGGTGGATACCCGACTGCAGAATCTGGACAACGAGTATTCGTTCCAGAATCGGCACAACCCCATCCACCACATCGAATCCCGCGTGAAGACGCTCCCCAGTATCATCAAGAAACTGCAGAGCATGAACATCCCCGTGTCGATCACCAATGCGAAGAAGAGCCTGCACGACATCGCAGGCGTCCGCGTGGTGTGCCGCTATGTGGATGACATCGTTCAGATCGCCGATCTGCTGCTCTCGCAGCCCGATATCTCGCTGATCCTGAAGAAGGATTATATCAACAATCCCAAGCCCAACGGCTATCGTAGCCTGCACATCGTTGTGGACGTTCCCGTCTACATGATCGAAGGCTGCGTGTATGTTCCCGTTGAGATCCAGATCCGCACCGTCGCCATGGACTTTTGGGCAACGCTTGAGCACGGCATCCGCTACAAGGCGCAGGAGGAAGTCCCCCAGTCCATCGTCGATGAGCTGCGCCGATGCGCTGATGTCATCACCGATACCGACTACAAGATGCAGGACATCTTCCACGCCCTGCAGAAGGTCAACGACAAGGACACCGAAGTGGAAGTCACGGAAGACGAATAATCAAACACCGCGATGCAAACGCATCGCGGTGTCTTTTATTGGATGAGTATGTAGCCATTGTTTTCGTAAATAGTCTCGTGTGCCGCCAGCAGTTCGGGGGCTGAGAGATCGTTCGCGTTGATCAGCAGGAACGTGGGAGTATCGCCGTTCGCTGCCGTTCGGAAAGCATCAATACCACCATTTCGACAGTGGAGATTGCCCCGAAGCTCTGCCAGCAGTACCTCATGCTGTCGCCAGTCACCCTCGGCGACGTAGCAGATGCCGCCTGCGTAGCCGCCTTCCCTGGACGTGCACGCCAGCGCGCCGTAGACGTCGCCGCCCGCCAGTTCCCCCCCACCTTGGTAGATGTATGTGAAGTTCTGAACACAAATCGCCAGCACGCAGACGACGGCACCCACAGCCACGATCCTGAATCGCTTACTTTCGAAGAGTCGACCGATGACAACGGCAGCGGCAATCAGAAGCGGGATGATACCGGGAAAAACGTACCAGTACAGCTTGGTCCGGACCAGTGAGAACATGCCGAAAGGCAGAAGGAACCAGATGAGCAACGCCATGGTCCACAGGGAAGGACGATGGGGCTTCTTGATGTGTCTGACAAAAGTCGCAAGGCATCCGCTTCCCGCCAGCAACAGAAGGAGCAGCGACGACACATCCATCAGGAGCATCTTGAGATAATATCCAAATCCGCCTGTATGCCCTTCGATAGCATTGGCGGAACGGTTCATCAAGTCATAGGCAATCATCTGCTGAAAGAATATCATACCATCCCTTCGATAGCGTACCACCGCCCAGATGAGCACAGGTCCCAAAGCTGCCAGCAAGCATATCAGGACGCGCTTCAGGTTCAGACCGCGGAAGCCGTTGCCGCAGATCAGGATAAAGAACATGACCGCGGGAATGCAGCCCGAGTGCCAGCTTTTGTCAAGAAACGCAAAAGCGAAAGCAAGGCAGGCACCGTAGAGAGGTTTTGGATCCTTTGTTTCCGTATAACGAATGGTGAGCAAGACCGCAACAGTGAACAGCAGCACGTACAGCGCGTCCGCGTCGCCGCGTCTTGCCATGTGGGTGAACAGCATGAGGCGGTTGGCGGCAAACAGCAGGAGCAGAACCAGCGACGGAATCTCGCCGTGTCGCCGCTTCACCGCCAGCGCCGTGATGATCGCGGTCAGAATGTAGGAAACTGCGGAATAGAAGCGCATGCTGAAGGGGCTGAAACCAAAGAGCTTGTAGCTCGCCATGATCAACCAGTAGCTCAGGGGCGGCTTCAGATTCCAGTAATCGGTCTCGTCGTTCCAGGTGCTGACGACCATCTCGCCCTCGCGGAGCATCTCATAAGCATTGACGCCGTGCCGCGCCTCGTCCCACTCGCGAATGACCGCATCATTCAACTTCCACATGGAAGCCATGCCGACAATCAGTACGCCTATCACAAACCACAAGACATAGGTTCGGACAACAAATCCCGAAAAACCCTTCCGACGTTGTTCCATCCCGCACACCCCGCCTATTGTACTGGATAGCATTATAACATATTGACAAAAATATGGCAATTATATTCGACGGCAGCAAAGTAACAAAAATCCCGTCGTTTATCGGCGGGATTTCTATATCAATCTATTCAGTTTTATGTGCCTGCATCGCCTGCGAACTCAATTCGGTTGCCTTGCGGCTGAATCATGGTCGCTTTGGTGCGTTGCATCGGATTCCTGTGATTTATCTATCGATCAAGCAGGCGATGCAGGTTCCGGTTTGTTCGATCATTTCCAAACGGTCCAATGGAATCGCCTCCTCCTGTCGATATTTGCTATCTTGTTCGAACGACCCTATCCTGAATCTGAATGGTTCTAACGGTCGTTCGCAATGCGCTCTTGTTTGTATCTCTATATTATCATGTAAATTCCATGTTGTCAACAGGAAATTTACATTTCTTGATAATTATTTTTCGATCGCCAGATCGTAGGCCACTCTGCGCTGCTCGCCGAGCACATCGTACAGGACGATGCCGCGCTCGGTGAAGCCCCGCTTGGTCAGGAATCGGCGCATGCGGACGTTGCCGGGATGAGTGTCGATGCGGATCGCGTTCAATTTCTCCGCCTTCGCCTTCATAATGGCCTGCTCAATAATCTTCGCGGCCAACCCGGTATGGCGGGCGGCATCGCAGACCGCCACACGATGGACAGTCAGATAGGGTCCTTCCGTCCCCCAGGTATTGATCTGATTGTAGATCGGTTCGGGTTCGGCAGTCATGGCTGTATAGGACAGGATGCCGCTCTCGTCTTCGAAAACAAAACCAATCCCCGCCTCTGTATCCGCCTCGACCACGAACTGCTGCGGATAGCCGTCCTGCCACTGGTCGATGCCCAGTTCCGCGATGGCGCGGCGAGCTTCCGCGATGACGGTCATCACGGCAGCAGTGTCCGCCTTCTCAGCTTTTCTGAAAACCATAGTTATTCCTCCGAAAAAGCGCGCCTTCCGTTATTGCGGAAGGCGCGCGAATCAGTCACGCTCAGGCCTTGTAGGCATCCAGGATCATCTTGTAGAGCGGCTGCTCGGCGGTCAGACCCATGTACTTGGTCATGACGGCTTCGACGCCCTCTTCCTTGAGGACCTTCTGGATCTCGGGTGCGGTCGCGTCTTCGGCGCGGTCGAACTTCAGAGCGGCGATGATGCCCTTGACGATGGGCATGGGATCCACACCCTGCTCGATGCAGAACAGTGCGGCACCGACGATGCGGTCATTGCTGCGCAGCTTGCGGACGGGATCGGCGCCGACGCGGGCGATGGTGTCCTTCAGAGCCAGATTCTGGAAGCGCTCGAGCAGATCAACAACGTTCTCCTCGACGTTTGCGCGGATGCCCTCGCCGAACTTGGCGATCAGAGCATTGGCGGCAGCGGTCATGGACGCCTTGGCAGCTTCGTAGATCTCGGGATCCTGAATGGCCTGCCAGATGTACTCATAGCCCTTGGTGTAGCCCAGATAGGCGCACAGGGCATGTCCGCCGTTGTGCAGGAACAGCTTGCGCTTGATGTAGAACTCGAAGGGAGAATAGGGAACGAGGCCGACCAGATCGGGGATCTCGCCCTTGAAAGCATCCTTGTCAACGGGCAGATCGCAGTAGGGCTCGACGCAGATCAGCAGGCGATCCTTCTCGCGCATCTCGGGGGTCAGCGGGGGCACCATGCGGCCGATGGAGGCTTCGATGAGGCCCAGGTTCTTGTCCGCCCAAGCCTTCTGCTCGTCGGTCAGGCACTCGTAGATCCAACCGCGCATGAGCACGTCGGCTTCCAGCTGGTTCTCGCAAAGGATGATGTCCAGGGGCTTGCCGGTCTTTTCCATGCGGGCGACGACCGCCTTGGCGATGGTGGGGGCAATGCGGGGCAGGATGTTGACGCCGACAGCCGTTGCCATGATGTCGCAGGTGACGATTTCATCGATGGCTTCGGGGGTCAGGGAGTTGACCGCACGGACGGGCTTGACGATGGTGTCCTGCTCGCCGGCATTGGAAACGATGCGGACGGTGTACTGACCGCGATTATTGAACTCGTCGATCATCTCTTTAACGACGTCCAGGAAGCAGACTTCATAACCGGAGTCCGCAAAGACCTTACCGATAAAACCGCGGCCGATGTTGCCGCCGCCGTACATAATTGCCTTTTTCATGAGTAACGCACTCCTTTGGGTTTTATTTACCGCTCCATTATAGCACATTTTTTCCGATGCGCACCTCAGATAACAAGACATTTTCAATTATTAACGAGAAATTCCCGTTGACGCTTACCCCCCTCCC
>JAKSPZ010000114.1 GCA_024404395.1 Clostridia bacterium
TCTCGTGGATATACGCCACCGCCTCTCGCTGATTCTTCAGCGCGGGTTCGGTGTGCATCAGGTGTCCCGTATCCAGCATGATCCCCTTGTTCGGTGTCTTCACACCCTCCAGCAGGCGGGCGGTCATCTCGGGATCGGTCATGCGAAGACCCGGCTCCCACAGATTCTCCAGCATCAGCTGCGGATGATCCCCGTCGGCGGGGAAGATCAGATTCAGCAGTTCGCAGCTCCCGTCGATGACCTCCCGATCGCTGTGCCGATACCGTCCCGACAGCGTCTCCGCCATCCCCGCATTCGACACATGAAACACGATGTACTCCGCGCCGTAGGTCTTTGCACGTTCCAGCTCCCGCCGATAATGATCCGCAAGCACGTCGGGGGTCAGCCCGCCGAAGACACGGCGGACGGTCTCGTCATCATCAAATTCCCGCAGCAGCGCCGTGCGGTCGCCGCGGAAGAAGTCCAGCCAGCAGTAGGGGCAGACCATGTGATAGCCAACGACCTTCTCCTTCGGCACGATGCCCTTCGCATCCTCGCCGAGGAACATCAGCTCCACGCCGTCGAACCCTTGCAGCATGGCGAGAAAATCCTCACGGTCGGCGTAGCGGGCAAGGTCCCAAGGGTCGGTGGACATATTGAACAGCAGCTTCACCTCACGCCTCCCACTGACGCAGCAGGGAGCGCATCCACTCGGCGACGTCCATGCCGTACACGCCGTTGATGTTCTCGGGGCGGAAGATCTCGTCGATGGTCCCGCTCGCGGCGCAGCGACCGTGGTCCAGCAGCAGTGCGCGGGTGCCGTAGGCGCGCGCCAGAGACAAATCGTGCACCACGGAAGCGACGGCGCGTCCCGGAGTCTTCAGCCAGTCCGAAATGATGGCAAAGACCTGCTTCTGGTAGATGAGGTCAAGATGATTGGTGGGCTCGTCCAGCAGGAGCAGCCGCGGTTCCTGAGCGAAGACCTGCGCCAGAAAGGTGCGCTGCAGTTCACCGCCCGAGAGGGTGTTGATCCGCTGCCTGCGCAGGGCGGTCAGTCCCGTCATCTCAAGAGCTTCGGCGATGTGGTCCTCCTCATCGTCCCGACTGCGATTGAACAGCCCAGAGGTGTAGGCATAGCGTCCCAGGCGGACGATCTCCTCCACGGTGAAGGCGTACTCCGCGTGGTGAGATTGGGCAAGTATGCCGATCTTCCGCGCCCGTTCCGCGCTGCGCATGGCGGACAGCTCCCGCCCCTCAAACTGCAGACTGCCCGTGTGGGGCGCGCTGCCGACGATGGCGGACAGGGTGGTGGACTTGCCCGCACCGTTGGGACCGACGATCATCAGCCAGTCGCCCTCGTTCACCTCGAAGGAGAGGTCGGACAGGATCTGCGCGTCACCGTAGCGGACACTGAGATTCTTGACGGTCAACATCAGCCTGCCCTCCTTGTACGGAAAAAGATCACAATGAAGACCACCGCGCCCACCAGACTGGTGACCACGCCGATGGGCAGCTCGATGGGGTTGAGCAGCGTGCGGGCGATGAGGTCCGCAAACAGCAGGAAGACCGCGCCGCCGAAGAGGGAGGCGGGCAGGAGCTTTCGGTGGTTGGGACCCACGATCATGCGCATCATGTGGGGCGTGACCAGTCCAACGAAGGCGATGGAGCCGCCGATGGACACGCAGACGCCGATGAGCACGGAAACGGTGATCATCACGGTGAGCTTCACCCGACGCACATCCACGCCGATGGCGCGGGCATTGTCCTCGCCCACGGCGAAGGCGTTGAGTTCCCGCATATGGCACAGCAGGACGGTGCTGCAGATCAGCAGCGTCACCGCCAGCACCAGCACATTCTCATAGCTGGTGTGCTGCATGCTGCCCATGGTCCAGAAGGTGATGCTCTTCAGTTTGTCAGATGCGAAGGTGATGATCACGTTCATGGCGCTGGAGACGAACATGGAGAAGATGACACCGATGAGGATGATGGTGTTGGTGGACAGGGAATGGTCCATGCGGAAGGCCAGCGCGAGGATGAGGATCAGGGAGCCGAAGGCAACGAGGATGGCCATGACCATGGTGCCCGCAAAGGGCAGACCGGGGAAGGTGATGCCGAGGGCAATGGCCAGCACCGCGCCCAGCGCCGCGCCGGAGGACACGCCAAGGGTGGAGCCGTCCGCCAGCGGGTTCTTCAGCAGACCCTGCATGGCGGCACCCGACACGGCGAGGGCGGCGCCCGTCAGAGCAACGCAGATCACGCGGGGCAATCGCACGGTGAGTACGATGGAGGCGGCGATGGCCGCGCGGATGCCCGAGAAGGTGGCCTTCAGCGATACGGAGACGCTGCCCACGCATACGCACAGCGCCATCACGCACAGCGTGATGGCGGCGAACAGGATCAGGGTCAGTTTTGGGAAGCGATCGGTGTTTTGTTTCATGGTTGCTCCATAGATAAATAGCCCGGAAAGCAGAGCTTGCTTTCCGGGTAACTAAGCGGATCGATCAGTTCTCGCCGTAAGCGAAATCGTACAGCATGGCAGCGCCGTCCGCCAGTCTGGGTGCGGGACGGGACAGCTCATTATTGGCGAGGTTCAGGATGGCACCGTTCTGAACGGCGGTGATGTTCTCCCAACCTGCGCGGCCGAGGATCTCCTCTTCGGGAGTGGGGCCTTCGCCGAAGTACATGGTGATGGTCATGATCAGGTCGGGGTTGCGCTCGATGACCTGCTCCTCGGAGATCTCTGCCCAACCGTCAACGTCGGCAAAGATGTTCTCCAGACCGATCATCTCGGCAACTTCGTTCATGAAGGTGTAGTTGCCTGCGGTCCACAGACCCCATGCAAGGGGAGAGACCTCGAAGTAGATGGTCTTGGCTTCGGCTTCGGCAGCGGCAGCGGCGACGGACTCGAAGGTGGCCTGCATGTCGGCGATGACCTGCTCGGCTTCCTCGTCGTGACCGGTGACGGCACCGATCAGGCGGATGGCTTCGTAGGTGCCGGCGATGTCCTGAGCGTCGCTGACGATGACGGTGATGCCCGCATCCTCAAGCTGCTTGACCTGCTCTTCGGTCTGTGCCATGGTGCTCATCAGCAGGACGGCGGGCTCGAGAGCGATGATCTGCTCAATGTTGGTGTCGTAGCCGGACTGAACGGAAGGAATGTCGAAGACTTCGGCGGGATAGTCGCAGTATTCACCGCGGCCGACCAGAGCGTCACCGGCGCCGACGGCGTAGAGAATCTCGCAGTCGGATGCGGTCAGCGCGACGATCTTGGTTGCGGGGGCGTCCAGGGTGATCTCACGACCGGTCATGTCGGTCACATTGATCTCGGCGAACGCGGCGGAGAACAGGCAGATGCAGACTGCCATCAGGACACAAAGCAGCTTTTTCATTTGATCATACCTCCAAATATCATTTGTTATATTATATCACTTTGAAAGAAGTAACGCAATAATCCTATTATTTTTTATTCCGATGCGTTATACTGTTACAGTAAATTCCGTAGGAGGATTCGGTATGTTCAAGAAGCTTCAGGATACGTTCCGCGCGGACTCCGCCTATCGCCAGTTCTTTATTTGTCTGCTGGCAACGGGCCTGGCTGCGGGTCTCTACAAGGGCATCATGGATAACTATCTGTCCGAGATCGTCGGCATGGGCGAGTTCGACCGCGGCGTTGCGGAGTTCTTCCGCGAGCTGCCCGGCCTCATGCTGGTGTTCATCCTCGCCGTGTTCTACACCTTCTCCGCCGAGAAGATGTACAAGATGGGCGCGCTCATCATGGTCGCGGGTTACGGTCTGCTGACTGCGCTGCCTGCTAATCGTGCACTGGTCACCATGGCCATCTGCATCTTCTCCATGGGTGAACATATCCAGCTGGGCATGAAGAACACCCTGTCGCTGGAATACGCCAAGCCGGGTAAGAGCGGTGTGGCATTGGGCATGCAGAATTCGATCACAGAGATCGGTATGCTGGCAGGCCTGGCGATCATCATGATCGCTTTCCGCTTCGTGGGCGGCATGAAGGCGTTCAAGACCTTCCTGCTGGTCACCACCATCGTTTCCGCCGGCAGCGCCATCATCAGCATGAAGATCCACGGCAACAGCCGTCCCAACAACGAGGGCAGCCGCTTCTATTTCCGCAAGAAGTTCACCAAGTACTACATGCTTGAGGTCTTCTACGGCGCGCGCAAGCAGGTCTTCCTGACCTTCGGTCCCTACGTGCTCATCCGCCACTACAGTGCGGGCGCGTCGGTCATGAGCCTGCTCTTCGCGGTCTCCGCCATCTGCTGCTACTTCCTGGCGCCCTTGGTCGGCAAGATCATCGACAAGCTGGGCTACAAGGTGGTCATGGTCAGCGATACCCTGATCCTTGTCATCGTCTGCTTCTTCTACGGCTTCTCTCACAGGCTGTTCCCGCAGAACGTGGCGTTCATCGTCTGCTGCGTCAACTATGTGCTGGACTCCATCATCTCTCTGGCGTCCATGGCCTCCAGCGTGTATGTCAAGGACATCTCCGACAATCAGGAAGAGGTCCGCGCGACCCTGTCCACGGGTATCTCCGTCAACCATATGATCACCGTCCTCATCGCCCTCTTCGGCGGCTGGATCTGGATGACCCTCGGCATCGAGACCCTGTTCATCTGCTCCGCCGTCCTCGGTCTCTGCAACAGCGCCTACGCTGCCAGCATCAAGAGCAAAAAGAAGGCATAAGCGACAACAAAACAGCCTGCTTCCCAAATCGGGAGGCAGGCTGTTTTTTTATGTGGCTGTGTCAGGACTGTCGGTTCACGAAGCGCCACCCGCGCTCTGC
>JAKSPZ010000115.1 GCA_024404395.1 Clostridia bacterium
GATGAGCCCTCCGAGGAAGACACCATGCCCGACAACGAGCGTCTGGTCTGGAAGATCCGCGAAGCCACCGGTGCCGAGAACATCGTTTACTCTTTCAGCGCCATGAAGAAGCTGGCTCAGGTCCTCCGCGACAGCAACTTCTCCGTCCGCTGCGTGCTGGAGACCCTGCCCGAGAAGACCACCATCCTGGACGTGCTGGCCGCAGATGATACTGCCCCCGTCGCCGGTCTGGTCGTCGACCTCGGTACCACCAGTATCGCCGCCATCATCATCGATCTGGAGAGCGGCAAGATCATCGCCAAGGCTTCTACCGGTAACGGTCAGAGCCGCTATGGCGCCGACGTCATCAACCGCATCATCGAGTCCACCCGCGAGGGCGGCAGCGAGCGTCTGCAGCGCGCGGTCATCGACGAGAGCATCAAGCCCCTGGTCGAAGAGATGTGCCGCTCTGCCAAGCTGGATCGCCGCAAGATCTACGCCATGTCTCTGGCCGGCAACACCACCATGAACCATCTGCTGCTGGGTCTCTATTCCGACCCGGTCCGCATGGCGCCTTACATCCCCACCTTCTTCCATTCCGATCCCATCCCCACCGAAGCGCTGAAGCTGGATCTGAATCCCGGCGCCAAGCTCTTCCTCGCGCCCAACATCGGCAGCTACGTCGGCGGCGATATCACCGCGGGTGCCTTCGCTTCCATGCTCTGGAACAAGGAAGAAATGGCCCTCTTCATCGACCTCGGTACCAACGGCGAGCTGGTCTTCGGCAATAACGAGTTCCTCATGAGCTGCGCCTGCTCCGCCGGTCCCGCTTTCGAAGGCGGCGACATCTCCTGCGGCATGCGCGCCACCGACGGCGCCATCGACTCCTTCGATGTGGATGCCGAGACCATGGAGCCCACCTACACCATGATCGGCGATGCCAAGTATCCCGTCGGTATCTGCGGTTCCGGTATCATCGACATCATCGCCTCCCTGTTCCGCGCGGGCATCATCAACGGCAAGGGCAAGTTCGCCCGTGAAGGCCGCCGCGTCCGCTACGATGAGCACGGCATGGGCAGCTACATCATCGCCTTCAAGGAAGACACCGGCGCCACCCGCGACGTTGCCATCAACGAAGTCGACATCGATAACTTCATCCGCGCAAAGGGCGCCATCTTCTCCGCCACCATGACCATGCTGAACTCCATGGGCATGGATCCCAGCGTGCTCGAGCACGTCTATGTCGCAGGCGGTATCGGCAGCGGCATCAACATGCGCAACGCCGTCACCATCGGCATGCTGCCCGACATCGACCTCGACTGCTTCAGCTACATCGGCAACTCCTCCCTGAGCGGCGCCTACGCCATGCTGATGTCCACGCAGTCCATGGAGAAGATCGAAGAACTCGGCACCAGCATGACCTACCTCGAGCTGTCCACCGAACCCGGATACATGGACGCCTTCGTCGGCGCCTGCTTCCTCCCCCACACCGACGCTCAGCTCTTCCCCTCCGTCATGCAGTAAACCGCATACAAAAGCCCCGCACATCTGTGCGGGGCTTCTTTTTCATTATAAACGGCTGTTCCTTTCGGAACAGCCGTCTTGTGTTTTTTAGATGTCGCCGACCATGTCCATTTCATCTTCGCCGGGCAGTTCCTCGTCCTCTTCCGTGACCGGTTCGGGAGCGGGGATGAACTCGGAGAGATAGACCTCTTCGGGCTGACCTTCCAGCAGTGCGGGCAGATTGACGATGATGCCGTCCATGCTGTAGGGCAGCTTGAGGGTGTATTCCACCGTCTCTTCGTCGCCATTCTTTTCGCGCTGGATCACCAGCTCAAAAGTGATGGACTGACCGATGGTGGTGGCCATGCCGCGCTCTTTGGCGCCCAGCTTGGCAACGCGCTCACCGCCGACGTTGACCGTGATCTTGCGGATCGCCTCATAGGTGCCGCTCTCGGTCTCGAGGGTCTTGTTGTCGAAATAGACCGTATGACCTCTGCCGATGACGAGCATCACAGCGGCGATCGCCAGCAGGAGGAGAACAGCGCCGATACGGCAGGCCCAAATGCGGGCATTGAATTTCTTAGTCTTCATTTTTGCCCTCCATTTGCTGTTCCGCTGCGAGCTGTCTGCCCATACCGGCCTTGGCTCTGCGCTTCTTCACTTCATACATGACCAGTGCCAGGGTGATGACGCCGTAGGACACGAACACGCGGAAGTACTCACCGATCATGGAGTCGCCGGTGATCTTCGCGCCTGCGTTGGGCGCTACGATGAACATCAGGTGGAACAGGATGACGCCGAGGAAGACATTGCCGATGGAGGCCTTGTCAACGGAAGCGCCGCCGACCAGCAGTGCCGCGATACAGAACATACCGATCTGAGTATGAGAGCTGTAGGTGGACATATTGCCCATGTTCTGCAGGTAGATGATCATACCGAAGCCTGCGAGAACGGTGGAGATGACGATGGAGATCAGGCGGGTGCGCTCGACGTTGATACCGGCGTCACGGGCAACTTCCATATCCTGACCGACCGCGCGCATGTCCTGACCCAGCTTGGTCCGTCTGAACCAGATGATGCCGAGGCACATCAGAGCGATGATGGCGAAGGTCAGCAGCGGGATCTTTGCGCCGAAGACGCGGATGGCAAGTGCGTTGTCGAGGGACTGGCGCATGCTCAGCAGGGAAACGGTATTGCGGATACCGTAGCCGCGGGGCAGCTTGATGGTGGAGTGCGCGATGGGGATCAGCGCGCCCATCATGTACAGAACGACCAGCTGATAGACACCGTTGATGAAGTAGCTGATGATGTAGCTGGTGACCATCTCACGACCCTTGGCCATGTTCAGGATCTTACCGCAGAGGAGACCCAGCATCACGGAGAAGGGAATGGAAATGATCATCGCAAGGACGATACCGGGAATGCCCCAGATCTGCAGGTCGGCAACAAAGATCAGCGCGATCTCGCCGGCCATGGCGCCCAGGGTCATACCGAAGTTCAGACCCATACCTGCCATGATGGGGATCAGGAGGCTGAGGATCAGGAAGATGTTTCTGCCCATACGGGTGACGATCTCGTTGAGCAGGTAGGCGGGAGAATAACCTGCGAGGGGAATGCAGATGGAGCAGATCACGATGAACATGATCGGCACGGAGTTATTCTTCAGAAACTCGCCAAGGTTGAAAGAATTCTTCTTCATCGCTTGGTCACCTCCGATTTACGGGTGAGCGCGTAGAGGATCATGCCGTTGGAAACGATGATTCGGATAACTTCGCTCATGTCCATGCGGATAATGGCATTCATGACGGTGGGGGTCATGGTAACGATGCCCTGGAAGAGGAAGGTACCGATGATAACGTTGGTGATGGAGGCCTTGTTGACAGTCGCGCCGCCGATGAGGATGGCGGATACTGCCGGCAGTGCCATGGTGAAGGGCGCGTTGTACAGCTGTACGAAACCGAAGCCCTGCTCATACACCAGAATGCCGATGGCCGCCAGCCAGGTGGACATGACGACGGACAGCATGCGGATCTTGTCAACGTTGATACCTGCCGCACGGGCGAAGGTGGGGTTGGAACCGACGGCGGTCATGGCGGTGCCGGTCTTGGTGTGGAGGAATGCCCACATCAGGAAAGCCAGCAGTGCGAAGAACAGCAGAGAACCGGTGGGGATCACCAGGGAACCCAGACGGATCTGCAGGAAGTTCGCCAGCGCCTTGTCGTAGTAACCTTCCAGAGAGATGGTGGTACGCAGGCCCTTACCCGCCATACCCCAGACCATGTTGGGGCTGTGGTAGGGCAGCAGCAGCCACATGATACACATGACGGAAACTGCGGAGAAGCCGACGTAGGTGGCGATCATCATTTCGCCGCCCTTGATCTTGTTCAGCAGCGTGCCGTAGCCGGAGCCGAAGATCAATGCAAAGGGCGTGGCGATCAGAGCCGCCATGATGAAGCTGACCGGACCGGAGAAGCCCATTTCCATGGAAATGGTAGCGCCCAGCAGACCGGAGATGATGCCGAGGGGCAGACCGAAGTTCAGACCGCAGCCGGAGTGGACCATGGGGACCATTGCCAGAACCAGGACCGCGTTCCAGCTGAAGCGGTTGATGGTGTTGGTGATCTGAGTGCCCAGATTGACACCCGTGAACGGTGCCGCGATGAACAGGAGGAGCAGGAAGCCCGCGATGATCAGTCTCGGCAGCCCGAAGGAGCGGATCATATCCGCAAACTTGTTTTTCGTCTTTACTTCACTCATATGCTACCTCTTACTTGACCTGGCTGACCATCAGCATACCGAAGTCCTCGGAGGAATCGGTTGCCGGGCGGATACCTGCGATGCGGCCGCCGGAAACGATGGCGATGCGGTCACAGATCTGACGGAGCTCTTCCAGCTCGGAAGAGATCATAACAACGGTGACACCGTTCTCGCGGTTGAAGCGCTTCAGTGCTTCAAGGACCAGCGCCTTGGCGCCGACGTCGATACCGCGGGTGGGCTCGGAAACGAACAGGAAATCGGGCGTCAGTGCGAAAGCCTTTGCCAGACAGATCTTCTGCTGGTTGCCGCCGGAAAGCTCCTTCGCCTTCTGGGAGCTGCTCATGCACTTGATCTTCAGTTCGTCGATATACTTTTCGGTGACCTCACGGATCGCCTTTTCATCGCGCCACTTGATGGGACCGTAATTCTTCAGGAACTTGTTCTGGATCTGCATCGCGGGGAAAGCGACGTTCCACTCCAGAGACTCGTCCAGCAGCAGACCCACGCGGCGACGGTCTTCGGAAAC
>JAKSPZ010000116.1 GCA_024404395.1 Clostridia bacterium
GGTCTGGAAGGCGCCTATGGTCAGCAGGCTTGTGAAAAGATGTTCGACTATCCCGACATCCTCTACTTCGGCGCTTTTGACGACGTTTTCCGCGCCGTTGAAAAGGGCATGTGCGAGTACGGTGTCCTGCCCATCGAAAACTCCACCGCAGGTTCCGTCACTCAGGTCTACGATCTGATGGAGCGCCACTCCTTCTACATCGTCAACTCCTGCCGTCTCCGCGTGGATCATCGCCTCATGCGTAAGCGCGGCGCCACGGGTCCCATTCGCGAGATCGTCTCCCACGAGCAGGCACTGCGTCAGTGCAGCGAATTCCTCGCCTCCAATCCCGAGTACACCAGCCGCCCGATGGCCAACACCGCCATTGCCGCCGAGTTCGCAGCCACCACCGAACGCGATGACGTCGCCGTCATCTGCTCCAAAGCCTGCGCCGAGCTGTACAACCTCGAAGTCGTCCGCGAATCCGTTGCAAATGTGGTCAACAATTCCACCCGCTTCATCTGTATCGCCCGCAAGCCCGCCATCTACAAGGACTCCCGCAAGATCTCCATCATGTTCAACCTGCCCCACGAGGCCGGTTCCCTGAACGCCATCGTCTCCCGTCTGGCCATTGCCGGCGTCAGCATCACCAAGCTGGAGAGCCGTCCCATTCCCGGCCGTGAGTTCGAGTTCCGCTTCTTCTTCGATCTGGAAGCCGATGTCCATGAGCCCGAGATCATCAAACTGCTCAGCGAGATCGAACAGCGCACGGAGCACTTCGTCTTCCTCGGCGCTTATCAAGAGGTCTGATCATGGAGTACGGACTGATCGGCGAAAAGCTGGGACACAGCTACTCGCCCATGATCCACGAGCGTCTCGGCGGCTATGATTATATTCTGAAAGAGATCGCTCCCGCAGACCTGCCCGCCTTCATGCAGGCAAAGGACTTCAAAGGTCTGAATGTCACCATCCCCTACAAGCAGGCTGTCATCCCCTTCCTCAGCGAACTGTCTCCCGTGGCTGAGGAGATTGGCTGCGTGAACACGATCATTAAGCGCGCAGACGGCACGCTGATCGGTCACAACACCGACATCGGCGGCTTCATGGGCATGCTGAAAAAAGCAGGCATCGATCCCGCAAACAAAAAGGCTGTGATCCTCGGCAGCGGCGGCACTTCCCTGACTGCCCGCACCGCCCTCAGACACATGGGTGCCAAGGAGATCGTCATCGTCTCCCGCAAGGGACCTGTGGATTACGAGACTCTGTACCGCGATCACGCGGACGCCGAGATCCTGGTCAATACCACGCCCGTCGGCATGTATCCGAAGAACGGCATCTGCCCCGCGGATCTGTCACGTCTGCCCGCGCTCAAGGGCGTTGCGGACGTGGTCTACAATCCCGAGAAGACCGCGTTGATCCTCGAAGCCGAGGCACTGGGCATTCCCTGCATCTCGGGTCTTCCCATGCTGGTGGGACAGGCACGCGAAGCCGCGGAATGGTTCATGGGTGAGACCATCGATCCCGAGAAGGAAGTCGGCATCCTCGCCGCCATCCGCATGCAGACCCGCAACCTCGTTCTCGTCGGTATGCCCGGCTGCGGCAAGACCACCATCGGAAAGATGCTGGCCGAAAAGCTGGGTCGCGAATACGTCGACAGCGACGCGGAGATCGTCAATCGCGCCGGCATGCCCATCCCCGAGATCTTCGCCAAGTACGGTGAAAAGTATTTCCGCGACCTTGAATCCGAGGTCATCGCAGACCTCTGCAAGGGCAGCGGCAAGATCATCGCAACCGGCGGCGGCGCCATCCTGCGCGATGAGAACGTCCGCGCCATGCGTCAGAACGGACGCACCTGCCTGATGCTCCGTCCCATCGACCGTCTGCCCACCGAAGGACGTCCCCTGTCCTCCGCTTCCGAAGATGCCGTGAAGAAGCTCTGGGAAGCGCGCAAGGACAAGTACGCCGCTGCGGCAGACCTCACCGTTGAGAACCTCGGCACCATGGAAGAGACCGTCCGCGCGATCATGGACGCCTTCACCGATGCCGCCCGCACTTTCTGATGAAGGAGAGATAATCATGAAGCTTCTGATCATCAACGGACCCAACCTGAACATGCTCGGCATCCGCGAGAAGAACCTCTACGGCGCCCGTGACTACAAAGCACTGTGCGAATATCTGGTCAACGAGGGCAATCGTCTCGGCGTCGAGGTTGAACTCTATCAGTCCAACCACGAAGGCTGTATCGTCGACCGCATTCAGGAAGCCTATCAGAATATCGACGGCATCGTCATCAATCCCGGCGCCTATACCCACACCAGTGTCGCCATCCTCGATGCCCTGAAGGCCGTCTCCATCCCCACCTGCGAAGTGCATCTCACCGATGTCAACGCACGTGAGGAATTCCGCAAGATCTCCTACATCCGCCTCGCCTGCGACAAGACCTACGCCGGTTTCGGTTTTGACGGCTACCGCATGGCCATGGAATATCTGGTTGAGACCTACGGCAAATAAACTAAAAAAGAAACGCTCCGATTTCGGAGCGTTTCTTTTATTCCCAGGTCTTCCAGACGTCGGGACAATAGCCGACGGTCGCCTGTTTGCCGTTGCGAACGATGGGCGTCTTCAGGACTTCGGGATTCTCGAGGATCTTCTCATCCTTGCTTTGTTCCGCAAGGTACTTGATGAGCGCCGTGAGGTCGGCATCACCATGCTCCCAGTCGATCATCGCATCGCGACCGACGCAGCTGCGCACGTTGTTGTACTCGCCCTTGCTGATGCCCTTTTCCTTCAGATCGATATACTGATACTTGATGCGGCGCTCCTTGAAATAGCGCTCCGCCTTCTTGGTATCAAAACACTTCTTCTTGCCGAAGATCTGGATATTCATATTCGTTTCATCCTCTCTGTGATGTCATTATACTATTCACATCTCCGAATTGCAACTTTCGTTTGTCATTTTTGCCCCATTGTTGTTCCGCTGACGGACATGTGTTATAATACAGGTGTAGTAATGTGTTTTCTACCGTCCAAGGAGGTTCCCATGACAAATCTTGTTTCTGTATTGATCGCATTGGTCCTGATGCTGACCGGCGCCGAAGGCATGAACGGTCACATCACCCTTGATGATATCAGCGTCGTTGTGAACAACGAGACCTACAGCCCCGAGTTCTCAGCAAGCATCGGTCTTGAAGGCGACGGTGAGACCGCCGTTGCCGAGGTCGCCGTGAACGCGAGCGGCGAAGCGCTGTTCCCCCTCTACGCCAAGATCGATGATGAAGCTGCCTACCTGCAGTACGGCGATAATGCCCCTATTGCCCTCAGCCGCGCTCTGATCGACAGTGACGATCCCACCGTCACCGCATTCATCGACGCCCTTGGCAATTGCTTCGAGGTCTACAGCAGCATGCTGGACATGGGTCCCACTGCGTATCTCGATGCCGAGCAGCCGATCATCGACCTGCTGACCGAGATGGGCTGCCTGACCGAGGAAGACGCCGTCATGCTGCTGGATGACGGCAGTGAAATCGAAGCCGTTCGCCGCGTCATCACCGTAGACAACGAGCAGATGGCCGATTTCTCCGTGAAGATCTATGACATCATCGCTCCCGGCTACTGGGACGCCTACACCAACCTCATGTCCGCCATGACGGCACTCATGGGTGTCGAAGATGCGGTCCCCACTTCCATCGATGACATCATGACCATGGGCGATATGCAGATGACCATGAGCGGTGAAGTGCTCACCGCCGAAAACGGCGTTGAACAGGGCATGATGAACGTCTCGATGAACATGCCCATCGACGAGGAAATGGGTTACATCATCCTCGACATCCCCATGTCTGTCAACGTGGACGAGAACAGTGTCACCACCGGCGTCTCCGATATCTCCTATACCGTTGTCGACATGGATATGCCCATGCATCTGGAAATGACCGTCGACGGCGACAATGCCGTAATGACCCTCACCTCCCATCTGGATTACGAAGGTCTCATCACCGACATCCTCTTCACCGCCAATCAGACCGCCGACACCTTTGACGGCACCTTCAGCTTTACCGCCAATGAGGACGGCACAGGTTTCGTCCTCAGCGCCATCAACCAGACCACCGACGACCTCAGCGTCACCGACTGCTACTTCAGCGAGACCGAGGACAGCGACACCCTGCTCTCGGTCGCCTTCAGCATCTTCGCCGGTTTCACCGCGCCATCGAAATCCCCGACTTCTACTTCCGCGAGACCGAGAACAGCGACACCCTGCGCTCCGTCGCCTTCAGCGTCATCGCCGACAGCGAATCCGTTGAAGATCATATCGGCGATGCGGAAGACGCTGTCGTCATCGATTCCGAAGAAGCACTCGCCAACAGCGGCGAAGCCTTCTCCCCCATCACCACTGCCCTCGCAGTCGACTCTGTAAAGCTGACCTTCAACCCCGAACTGAACGAGATCATCGGCGCTATTACCGAAATGTATAATTCTCGAGTCTATTCCGAGGAATACACTGTCGACGACAAGCAGGCGACTTTCGAAGAGGAAGAAACGTTCTTCTATGACGACTCCTGCGATCCCTCCGAGCTTCCCTTCCCCGCAGCTTTTCTGAATCTCGAAGGCTATGAACTCGTCTACGAGAACGCCTTCAACGGCGACGCCCCTTCCTACTGCGGCTACTACTCCAGTAACACTGGCTTTATCGCCATCGATGCGGCGCCTGTCGGCGGCAATCATGTCGCCCTTTACGACGCAGACGGCAATCAGCTTTTCACTGCCGATGACGCGCTGCTCCTGA
>JAKSPZ010000117.1 GCA_024404395.1 Clostridia bacterium
CCACCTGCTCGTCGGTCAGGGTGGCGGAGAAGACCGCGTCGCCGTTTTCGTCCGTGCCCACGTAAACCGTCTCGATGTTGCTCCAGTCGGTCATGGGCGCGCCGTTGAGGAAGCCCGAAAAGCGCTTCAGATAGCGCTGATAGCCCTTGAGGTTGACACCGACCTCGTCGGTATAGCGTCTGCCGTTCCCCGCCTTGTTGTAATAGGGATGGTAGACGGTGAGTCCCGTGGCGTATTCGCTGTTGCCGCCGCTGCAGACCACTGCCTCGTTCAGACAGTCGAGGAGGGCGGTATTGTCCCCGCCGCAAGCCGTGATGAAGGTGCCCAAATCCACCAGATCGTAGTCCAGACTGTCGTCATAGATGGTGCGCCCGAAGCTGCCGCCGTCGTGGCGGGCGTTGGAGATGACGGGATAGCTGTCCGCGTCCAGGGTGTCCGCCAGATCGGAGAAGTAGGTATTGAACAGGTTTGCCAGCCGTTCCACCCGATTCAGGTCGATGCAGGACATGGTATAGACGTCGCGGCTGTTCTCGCCGCCCGCGGCAAAGTATTCCACCACGCGGCGACCCGTGTCCGCGCCGTTTCTGTCGTTGGGCAGACCCTTCAAGAAGGCATAGTCCCAGCCGCTGCCCGGCTCGCTCTCCTCGGAGGCGATCATGTAATCGGCATTGTCGACGAGATAGAACGCGGTCTCCAGCGACGCCATGAGGCAGGCGTCGAAGCCGATCCAGTCGAAGCGGATTTTGGGGCTCACCGCATTCAACGCAATGTGGATCTCCCTCGGAGTGATGGCATTGCCGCTGGCCGCCACCTCATCGAAGCAGACGCCGCCGCTGGGTCCGCCGCCGTGATCCCAGAGGATCAGGGCATAGCGGTCGGCGGGGCACTGTTCCCGCGCGATCTCCACGAACAGTTTCAGCGTCGCGGGATCGCCCATGTCCATGGCGTCCATGGTTTGAACGGTGCGCAGACCGCGCCTGCCGATCTCGGCGATGGTCAGCACCTCGGGATCGAAGCCAAGTTCCCACTCCGTGCTGCCGCCCAGCATGAGGATGACATTGACCGCGGACGTGTCAAAGCCCGACGCCAGCATCTCCGCAATGTCCGCGGAGGCGGCGCCGTGTCGGCTCTCCAGATCGCTGCCGCACATGTAGATCATGACGGTGGTTGTCCTCGGCGCGGCAAACGTCACGGCGGGCATGGCCAGCAGAAGGACGAGGAGCAGGAGCAGTGCGCGTTTCATGTTCAGATTTCCTTTCATAGAGCAAGCCGCCCGATTCGGACGGCTTGTCTTTTGTTTAACCGACGGTGACGGCGACGGAAACGGTGCCGATCTCCGTCTCATCCGCGGCGTTGATGAGGATCAGGTCGAAGGTCAGGTCGGTGACGGCTTCATCCACCACGAAGGAGAGCATCTGCGTTTCGCCCGTCTCCAGTCCCTCGTTGGGACCCATGCCGCAGGCGGAGGCTTCTGCGTCGTTGGCGGTGCCGTTGACGACGACGTTGCTCAGCACCACATAGCCTTCCAGTTCGTTGATGTTGGTCATGTGGACGGTGATGCGGGTGCCGTCGTCCTTGGGCGCGACGGTGAGGGACTCCACCATGAGCAGACCCATGTCGTCATAGGAAGTGAGGACGCTGCCCTTGGCAGCTGTGCCGCCCAGGCACTGCATCTCGGAGGTGTAGTGGTTCTCCTGACTGTCGGTGAGTCCGAAGCCCGCATAGAGCTCGGCGGTATCGAACCAGTCGTTCAGGAAGGTGAGGGTCAGTTCCTCCGCCGAAACGGTGAAGGGTTCGCCCTCGGTGCGGGTCCAGCATTCGTAGGCGGTCAGGGTGCCGTTGTCGTCGCGGACCTCGGTGAAGGTGTTGTTGTCGAAGCGGATGGTGTCGAAGTCATCCAGGGTCATGTTGTAGCGGATGGTGAACGCGGGGTCGCCGGGGAAGCGGACGCGGAGGCTGTCCACATTGACGGCCTTGTTCTCATCCACGGAGCAGACCAGCATCAGTTCGGCTTCGTACGCCACCTCGCCGTATGCGTCATAGGCGGTGCCTACGGCGGGGATCAGGATGCCGTCATCGCCGCCGCGGCCAGAGTGCAGCGGCTCGGACACGGCATTGCCGTCGACGTCGACGGCGAAGAGGGTGGTGCCGTCATAGGCGGCGGTGATGCGGTTGTCTTCCACAGCGGTGCGGTTGGTGTGGAACACGCGGCGCAGGCTGCCGTCCGCCTCGCGATGCCAGACCTGCAGATCGCTGCCGCCGAAGACTTCCGCCTGATCGTCGTTGAGGTCCAGGGAGAACAGCACGCGATTGTCCTTGGCGCTGCCGAGGATCGTAAACAGTTCCTTCCAGCTCGTCATGGGGTTGCCCGTCAGGATGGAGGTGAACTGCTTCAGGTAGCGGCTGTAGGTGTCGGAGAAGTGGAGGGTGGGATAGTCCTCGTCCAGAATGTAGAGGGCGTTGGTCTTGCCGTACAGGGGATGATAGATGGACAGACCGTAGTTGTCGTCGTCCTCGCCCTTGTGGTAGATGACCGCGTCGTTCAGGCAGTTTCTGACCTGCATGGCCTCGTTGGTGTGATAGGGCATGAGGTGATCGATGAGGTCGCCCAGATCGAAGAGGTCGTAGGTGTTCAGGTCGACGTCGTCCGCGCTGATGGCGGCGTAGGAATTCTCGAAGGTGATGTCGTCCGCGCCGAACTGGCGGGTGCCCTTCAGGGCAGAGGAGATGTCATTGAAGCGGGCGTTGCTCGTCTCCAGATCGACGCGCATGGCATCGAAGAAGACTTCGGTGGCTTCCACCAGCTGCGGGATGCGGTTCAGGTCGATGACGGACATGGTCAGGGACGGGTCCACGCCGGTGGAGGAATCGGCGATGGCCGCATTGCGCTTGACGGTGCGGTCGCAGAGGATGGCGCCGCTCTCGGCGATGGGACGGGACTCGATGTCCTTGAGGAAGGCGTAGTCCCAGCCGAAGCTGGTCTCCTCGGAGGCGAACATGTAATCGGCGTAGGGCGCCATGGCCGCGGCGATCTCAACGGACGCCTGCAGGCAGGTGGCGAAGCCGATCCAGCTCAGCTTTTCGCGGGCGAAGTAGCTGTTTTCAAGGGCGTTGACGATGCCTTCGGTGGACATGATGGCCTGATCGAAGGGACCGGAGAACACATCGTCCTTGCAGACGCCCACGTTGGGGCCGCCGCCGTGGTTCCAGATGATCAGGGCATAGTCCTCGGCGGGATAGGCGTCATGGCAGTAGTTGATGAAACCGCTGAGGGTCTCCCAGTCCGCCATGCTCTCCAGATCGAAGATGCCTTCCACGGTGGGCTTTCTGCCGCGGACGTTCATGAGGGTCAGGGCGTCGGGATCGTAACCGTAGCGCCACTGTTCGGAACCGCCCAGCAGGGCGATGACGTTCACTTCGTTCTCATTGTAGCCGCTGCGGAGGATCTGGGCGAGGTCGCCCGTAGCCTGTCCGCCCACGGATTCCAGATTGCTGCCGCAGACGTACATCATGACGGTGAGCTTCTTCTTGCCGCCTTCCGCGGAAGCGACGGTGCAGGACGCGACGACCAGCACCAGTGCCAGTACGAGGGCGATGATCTTTTGCTTCATTGCGCTTCCTCCTCTCAGCGGATGCTGTACGCCACGCCCTCGAGCAGGAACTCGCAGGCGGCGGCGGTCTCGTCGATGGTCATATCACTGCTGCACTCGACCCAGATGTCGTGTCCCTTTTCGAAGGTGACATAGCGCACTTCCTGGTTGATGACGCGAAGATAGTTCACATCGTTGATGGTCAGGGCGGTGATCTGCATGTAGGGGTATTCCGCGGTGAGCTCGCTGACCATGATCTGCTTCTCGCTGTCGGTCATGGTATTGATGGAGCCGTACTGGTCCGCCAGCTCGGGCTCGTCCGCGTAGATGTAGACGTAGGCATAGGTGGGATCGTCGTACATGAAGACGCCGATGCCCTCATTCCGCAGGGACTCGCAGACCGCCTGCGCATTGCTGCCGTAGAGGTCGTTGTAGACCTCGGCGGAGAGGTCCCAGTCGCCGGTCATGCAGTAGGTGCCGTAGGGCGGATCCACCAGGAAGGTGACGTCCTCGGGGTTGGACGTCCGGATGACGTATTCGCGGGTCGTCTCGGGCGCTGCGGTGGGCGCGGGCGCGACGGTGGGTGCGGGCTCCTCGGCGGGCGCCGGGGGCATGGTGATCACGGGCACTTCGTCCCGCTTGAATTCATTATAGCCGTTGCCGGGTGCGCCCATGATGTGGCGGATCCTCGGCATGTCGCCCAAGGGCTCCCGCAGGACGGGCGCCGCAAGCGCGGGCATCGCCACGAGCAGGGCGATCAGGATCAGTGCGATCAGTTTTTTCATCGTCATTCGCCTCCATTGTAGCCATTATAGCACGTCGGCTTTGATGGCGCAATAAAAAACCGCTCCCGAAAGGGAGCGGCGGGATTGATATTGCTTAATAATCCAGCTCGTAGGCGATGATCTCGAGGAGCTCGACGGTGCGATAGTGACCGTTGACCTGCTGCTGAGGGGCGCTGGAGGAGGTGCCGTCGTAATAGCTGAAGTCGGACATGACGTTCTGGATGTAGCCCGCGAATTCGCCCGTGGTATCCAGCTCGTAGACGATGATCTCCAGGAGGTTGACGGTGCGGTAGGTGCCGTTGACTGCCTGCCGAGATGCGCTGGAAGAAGTGCCGTCATAGTAGCTG
>JAKSPZ010000118.1 GCA_024404395.1 Clostridia bacterium
GTTGACCAGCACCGTGCCGCCCTCGGGACCGCATGTGGTAGATGCCGCCTTGCTGGAATAGCTGCCGCCCTTGACCGCCAGTTCGGTGGGCAGGTAGCCGCCCAGACCGTTGGCCAGCTGAACGATGAACAGCTGACGGGCACAGGTGCGCGCCTTCATCCGCATGCCGAACTCATGGAAGAGCTCGAAAGGATTGGTGGCAATGGCAATCTCGCCGATACGGATGATGTGGCACTTGAACGCATACTCCTTGGTCGTCTGCTGCAAATGCCAGCGCAGGACGTCGCCCTGAGGATCGAAGGCGGGAACAAGATCCGCCATGGTCATGGGATGTTCCTTGGAGAACTTGGCCTTGATCGCTTCCACCTTTGCCGCCGCGATCTTGTACTCTTCCTCGGTGACCGTGCGGAGCGGCAGGGACATCTCGAGGACCTTATGACGGAACTCAGGCGTGAAATCGATGTAGTTGCGCGCAACGCGCTAGCCGCGCATGACCGCATCGGCGATGCGCTCACCGATCTGCTCGCACTCGCGGGTCATATCGAAATTGCGGAAGACTTCACGGGTCTGTCCGCCCCAATCCAACAGTGCCTGCTTGTTGTCCTTGCTGATGCGGACCAGATCCAGCGGTGCCAGATCGCCCGCCGCGCTGCAGAGGGACAGGACATAAACATTGCCGAGGCGCTCGCGAATGGCGTTGCGGGCATATCCCCAGTAGTCTGCAGTCACGAAGCGATGGAGCTCGAATACCTGAGAGGGGCAGGGAATGTTGACCGCCACACCCGTGATCTTCAGATCCTCGTCGAAGGTGTAGAGCATTTCCGCGGAGGTATCCGTGCCGTTTTCAAAGCGGATGAAATCATCGCGGGAGCAGTCGCCGTACATGATTGTTTCGCTGCTCTCGGAATTGCCGAATACGGGACGGCGATTGAAGCCGATGGCCGCGTACTCATGCGCGCGGGCGATACCGCCGGGCTTTCTGCCCTGCCATGCGCGGCGGACGATATCGGCGATACGCTCGGTGAGAAACTCCTTGGCCTCTTCACCGACGAGCAGATCGTCCGGCTGAGGAGCAGGCGGAAGGATGTCCTCGCCATAGACCTTGATGTTGTCCTCGCGGAGGAAATCGATGCAGTCTGCGGAGTTGTGGGTATGGGTCGCGCTGATGGAAATATTGGCGGGATCCAGATCTTCCACATCACTGAGCGCCTTCTTCAGGTACTCGGGAAGATAATCGGGGAACTCCGTCATGTCCATGGAGACCATGACTGCCTGAGTCTCGCCGTTGTCCAACACCAGCGCCGTCGCGGTGATGGGATCGCGCACATACTCGGAGACACGGGGATACATCTGACCAATAACCAGCATCGGTCGAAGGGAAGTGATGCTCGTCTGAGCCCAACCGATCTGCATTTTACGCATAATATCTTCCTTTCTCAGATCACTCTTGCATTATCTGCGGTCTTCAGCACGCGCCAGAGATTGCCGTGTGCCATTTTTTCAAGCTGAGTATCGCTGTAGCCTCTGTTCTTCAGAGCATTCAGCAATGCGGGGAAGCCCGAGGGATCGGGCAGTTCGACAGGCCACTCGTCAATACCGTCGAAATCGGAGCCGAAACCGAGGATGTCTTCAGCACCCAGCTCCATCATTTCATCCACATGACGGATAACATCATCCAGAGTAGTCTGTCCGCTCTCCTTCAGGAAACAACCGTAGAAGTTGATGCCGATAAAGCCCTTCTTCTCGATAATGACCTTGACCATGTCCTTGGTCAGGTTTCTGAAATGATTGCACAGCCAGCGGCAATCCGAATGGCTGGCGATGATGGGCAGCGTGGACAGCTCCGCGACCTCGTAGAAACCCGCATCGTTCAAATGAGAGCAGTCTGCCAAAATGCCGCGGCGGTCCATCTCGCGAACCAGATCCCGTCCGAAGGGCTTCAGTTTATTGTCCGTTCCTTCCTTTGCGGGAGAAGCGATCTCGTTCTCAAAGTTCCAGGTCAGTGCCACCATGCGCAGGCGAGTCTCATCGTCAAACTCACGCAGGTGCTCGAGGGAACCTTCGAACATCTCGCCGCCTTCGCAGGAGATCACGCCGCAAGTCTCCGTGGGGAAACTGTCGGGCAGCTTACCGCGAAGGATGGGGACGGGCAGATCGTAGGAAGTGCGAAGCATCTTCCGCCCGTTCTCATAGGCCGTTCCCTGAGGACGGGAAGCGAAGAGCGCGAAGGTCTGCAGGCCGATATCGCCCTGCTTTATCGTTTCCGGAGTTACAACACAATCCTGCGGCTTGGTACCCTTGATCGCAATTTCATACAGGGTATCGCAATGCGCGTCAGCAATTCTCATATCAGGAATCCCTCCCAAAACTATCTGTTCCGATTTTATCACAACCACCATTCGAAAACAATAGCAAGGGAAACAAAAGGATGATTTTCGTTCCTTTTGCGTTTGACATTTTTCGCTTTTGTGGTATCATTGTCTGTGGGTTGAAACCGAATTTCTCAGCATAGAGGCGAATATCAATGATTCAGGTTATGGCTCACAGAGGCTCCTCGGGCTACGCCCCCGAAAACACCCTTCAGGCTTTCCGTCTGGCGGTCAGCATGAAGGCCGACGGCATCGAGTGCGACATCCACCGTTCCGCAGACGGCGTCTTCGTAGTCTGCCACGACGATACCATCGACCGCACTTCCGACGGTACCGGCCGCATCGCCGAGATGACCTACGAGGCGATCACCAAACACAATTTCTCCTGCCATTGCGATCCCGCATTCGAGTATAAAGCCCCCGAGACCGCACCCACCCTCGAACAGATGCTTGATGTGGTCAAGGATATGGATCCCATCAACATCGAGATCAAGGAATTCTTCGGCGACGAGACCGCCGCGCTGAATGCTTTTTACGACATTCTGAAGCAGTACGGCATCATCAAGCAGGTCATCGTCTCCAGCTTCAACGTCGATCTGCTGAAGCGTCTGAAGGACCTCCACAGCGACCTGTATACGGGTTATCTGTACAACATCGGTCAGAAGAAAAAGTCCTTCCCCATCTATCCCGCAGAGCGCAGCGTCGAGACCGCCGTCGAGCGCAGCTGCAACGCCATCCATCCCAAGATCGATGACCTGACCAAGGAGATCGTAGACGATGCCCATAACCACGGGCTCGACGTCAACGTCTGGACGGTCAACACCCCCGAAGCCATTCAAAAAGCCATCGACCTCGGCGTCGACGGCATCATCACCAACTATCCCGACCGCGTCCTTGCGGTACTCGGTCGATAAGCAAAACCCCTTGCTCTGTCAGAGCAAGGGGTTTTATTGCATCAGTAAGCCGATCAGGCCCAGATCGCCTTCATGATCTCGGGATATGCCTCGTCGCTGATGTTGACGATGCGGGAAACGCAGCGCTTGCACTCGGAACCGACGGACTCAATGTCAACATAGGCGTCCATTTCGCAGTTCAGGTCATTGTCCTTATCGACAACGAACTTGACCCAACGATACTGAGTGTTCAGCTTATTGCAGGCAAGAACGGCAGCGCCGTACTTGTTCTCGGGGACCTTAACAATGCCCCATGCGCGGAAGGCGACCATATCTTCGCCGTCCTTGTCAAACAACACGTTAACGGTGATGGACTTCAGATTCTCTGCGTTATAGACAACGCGGACTCTGTCTTCACCGGAATCCGTATACTTAATGCCGACTCTGTCCATATATGCCATATAGGCCTTCTTGTACTTACTTACCACAGATAACCCTCCTGTCTGATAATGGGTGTTAATCACTTCTATATATTAGCATAATGCTATTTTGATTGCAATAGTTTTTCTGTTTTCCTTTCATTCGGCCACAGAAAAGAGCGGAGACGATGCTCCGCTCCTTTGTTTTCAGTGTCTGTGTCCTTCGCCCTTTGTCATTGCCGCATGCTCCTCGCCGACAGCTTTGCACAGTGCTTCGGCCGTCCACTTGCGGTTGCTGTCCGTCAACACCGCTTTGAGGGAAACGAACAGCTTGGACGCACGCATTTCGTTGAGCAGCGCGTTGAGGTGTTTCTGTCCGAAATTGACGAACACCAGCATCTCCTCATTGAAGGACGGTGCAGCCTCCGACTTCGCATTCACAGAAGAAGCTTCAACGATCTCTTCCAACGTCAGTCCGAACTCGGAAGGGTCCACCACACGAAATCGAAAATGCAGCTTTAGGCAGATCATTCTCAGTCTGGCACCCTTGGGATTGTTCAGATTGAACATCAGTACGAAAGGGGCATTCATTTGCGGGTGCCCTTGTTCGCCATTGCGATGATGGCGTTGATCTCATCGATGTCTTCCAGGACTTCGATGGAGAAGTCAAGCTCCATATCCTGTCCGCCCTCCAAGGTGGTCAGGACACCGTGCTCTCTCGCCCATGCGCGGCCCATGACGCCGCAGGTGGTGGGCTCGAGGCCCAGCGCGTAATCACCGGCGCGCATGCACTTCCACTCGACCAGCTGTTTGAACACGTTGGCATCGTAACGGATGACCAGTGCGAGACCCAACTTCTCGTTGTGGACCATGGCAAAGCCGTTCTTGGTGGCATCGTTGCTGTGGAAGAAGCACTCTTCGGGACGATCGATCACCGGTGCTTCCATCACGTCATACTTATCAAAGCCCGCAGCGGCGATGTCGTCTCTGGGCTCGACCTTTTCGGGGGAGCAGTAGATGCGCA
>JAKSPZ010000119.1 GCA_024404395.1 Clostridia bacterium
ATGGCTTCAACCTGAATTTCGTGCAGCTTGGTGAACTTGTTGAGAAAGAGCTTGGCATTGAAGTCGTGATCAAGGAAAACGTCCCTACAACCTCTGACAGCGAAGGTGTCATGGAGGAGCTGATTGCACAGGGGTGCACCATTCTGTTCCCCTCGCAGTTTGGATTCCTCGAATATTCGCACAAGGTGGCACTGCGTCATCCTGAGGTAGCGTTCTATTCGTTCGCAATCACGGATTACGCTGGCGGAAACTTTTCCATCATCCATGGAGAAGTGCAGGATGTCTGGTATCTGAATGGTGTCCTGGCTGCCATGTATTCGACAACGGATAAGATCGGTTTCATTGGCTCTCTGCCGATCCCGGATGTTATTGTTGCCATCGACGCGTTTGCACTTGGCGCGCAGTCAATCAAGCCTGAGATTGATATTACCGCGGTCTTTACCGGGTCGTGGGCGGATACTGGCCTGCAGACCACATCTGTGAACCAGTTGATCGACAGCGGCTGTGATGTCATTGCGCCCTTCCAGGATTCCATCAAGACGATGATGGAAATCTGCCGCAGCCGTGGCGTGCACTGCTTCGGTTGTAACTCTGATGCGTATGAGCTGGATCCCCAGACGTGGCTGTCTGCGTGCATTACGGATTGGAGCGGCTATATTCCGTATCTGAAGCAGGCGATTGACGGAGAATATGAACCGGTGAACGTCAGCGGCGGCATGGAACTGAACCTGATCAAACAGGCAACATTTGGCGACACAGTCTCTGATGAGATCGTGGCGAAGCTTAATGAAGTGTGCGAGCAGTTGATTAACAAGGAAATTGCCGTGTTTGAGGGTCCGATCTATGCGCAGGACGGTTCAGTTATGTTTGAGGACGGATACAGACCGACGATCGTAGAAATCAACGTGATTGATCAGCTGGTTCAGGGTGTAAAGGGCAGCTTGAACTGAGTGGGAAAAGCTATGCTGATTGACGCTCACGTTCATGTTTTCCCAAAAGTTGATGGGTATGGCCCGAAAGGCCATACCCACAGCGCAGGATATGGCCGGATCGATTTTGGGGACGGTGTCGCGCAGGATGTACTGCCGGCAATCAACGAAAACACCAGCCATACAGTACAGATGCTGCTGCGCGAGATGCAGCAGGGCAAGGTGGACAAAGCTGTTCTGATTCTTTGCCCATGTTATGGAGACTGGAGCGAGTATGTACTGCAAGCATGCCGGGACTATCCGGAGCAGTTTACTGCCTCCGCTTTTTTTGACCCCTGGAGTCCCGCGGCGCGGCAGTATTATACCGAAAAACTGGAAGGACCACTTTGGAAAAACATCAAAATCGAGTTTTCCGAGACGGGCGGTCTGTATGGAGTCTATCCAGGCGTGCAGCTGGATGCCCTGGAGCTGCGATGGCTTTGGGAGGCTATGGAAGCAGGCGGGAAAACAGTTTCATTTGATCTCGGCCGGCCTGGTGACGGATCTTATCAGACAGATCAGATTGCAGCCATCGCAAAGCGCCATCCGGGACTGAAGATCGTGCTTTGCCACATGGGGCAGCCCTCACGCCTTGTAGAGCGTGACCCGGAGCTTTGGTCTGCATGGCTGGAGCAGATCCGGCTGGGTACGCTGCCTAACGTCTGGTTCGATCTTTCTGCACTTGCGTATCATGTGCAGGATGAAGAGGAATACCCATTTCCCAGTACGAAACGATATTTTGAACTGGCACGCGGGATCGTGGGAGCGGGAAAGCTGCTGTGGGGGACAGATATCCCCTGGCTGCTGGGAACCGCAAACTATCAGCAGTTGGTGGCGCACGGAAGGTTCCTTCTGACAGACTGCACGGAGAAGGAGCAAGAAATGATTTTTGCAGAAAACGCGTGGAGTGTCTATTGGAATCATTGCAAATAAAATAGAGGGTCGACAATATGAATGTTTTTGAAAGGCTGTCTGTGGCCGCTGTTGTGCCGGTCGTGGTGCTGGACGATGCAAAGGACGCGGTCGCGACGGCAAAGGCTTTGCTTGCCGGAGGCGTGGACGTGATGGAGATCACATTCCGCACGGCAGCTGCGGCAGACTCAATCAAGGCGGTCGCGGAAAGCTGCCCCGATATGCTCGTCGGTGCGGGCACGGTCATCACGCTCGACCAGTGCCGCAAGGCCGTCGAGTGCGGCGTGAAGTTCATCGTTGCCCCCGGCTTTGACGAAGAAGTTGTCCGTTGGTGTGTAGAGAACGGTATTGCCGTGACGCCCGGCTGTGTGACCCCGACGGAGATCATGGCGGCGATGAAGATGGGCTTGACCGTCGTAAAATTTTTCCCGGCAGGCGTGTATGGCGGACTTTCTGCCATGAAGGCGCTCTCGGGTCCCTTCGGTGGGATCAAATTCATCCCGACCGGCGGCGTGAATGGTCAGAACATCGGCGAGTTCATCGCCGCGCCGTTTATCCACGCGGTCGGCGGCAGCTGGGTCTGCCCAAAAGCGGACATTGCAGCCGGCAATTTTGAGAAGATTACCGCGCTTTGCAAACAGGCAAGATCTGCCGCGCTCGGCTTTGAGGTTGCGCACATCGGCGTCAACTGCGAAGATGCCGCAGCGGCATCCGCGGTCTGCGAGAAGCTGAACGAAGCGTTTGATCTGCCGGTCAAAGACGGCAGCTCTTCAATGTTTGCCTCGAGCGGCATCGAGGTCATGAAGTCGATGTTCAAGGGCAAAAATGGTCATATTGCGATCCGCACCAATTCTGTGGAGCTGGCGGTGGCAGAGCTTGCAAAGAAGGGATTTGCATATGAAGAAAGCTCGGCAAAGTACAAAAACGGACGTATGACAGTTGCATACCTCAAAGATGAGTTCGGCGGTTTCGCCGTGCATCTGCTGCAGAAGTAAGGAGGGGCGAAGATGAAAGTTCTGACATTTGGCGAAATTATGCTCCGCCTGAAAGCACCGGGACACGAGCGCTTCTTCCAGAGCCCGATGCTTGAGGCGACCTTCGGCGGCGGCGAAGCCAATGTAGCTGTGTCGCTGGCCAACTACGGCATGGATGTCGGATTCCTGACCGTCCTGCCCGATAACCCCATCACAGACGCCTGTGTCCGCGAGCTGCGCGGCTTCGGCGTCGACACCTCCCGTATTGTCACCGGCGACGGCCGCTTCGGCGTCTATTATGTCGAGGGCGGCGCGAACCAGTTGCCGAGCCGCGTGGTCTACGACCGCGCCTGGTCGGCCATCGCGATGGCCAGGCCCGGCGATATCGACTGGGACAAGGCATTTGAGGGCGTCGAGTGGTTCCACATCACCGGTATTACGCCCGCAATTTCTGAATCCGCGATGGAACTCAGCCTGGAATCTGTGAAGGAAGCCAAGAAACGCAACATCACGGTCTCCTGCGATCTCAACTACCGCAAGAACCTCTGGAAGTATGGCAAAAAGGCATCGGAGGTCATGCGTGAGATGGCGAAGTATGTTGATGTGGCGATCGCCAACGAAGAAGACGTGCAGAAGTCGCTGGATATTACGGTCGATGTCAATGTTGAATCCGGCGAGCTGGACCGCGAAAAGTATCGTGCGCTCGGCAATAAGGTCCTCGAGGCGTATCCGAACATGAAGTGTATCGCGATCACGCTGCGCGAGAGCCACAGCGCCGACTGGAACGGCTGGGCGGCGTGCCTGAACGACGGCAAGGACTTTTATGTCTCAAAGAAATATGAAATCTGCGACATTATTGACCGCGTGGGCGGCGGCGACAGCTTTGCGGGCGGCCTGATCTACGGGTTGAACCACTATGAGGACAAGCAGTCTGCGCTGGAGTTTGCAGTCGCGGCCAGCTGCCTTAAACACAGCGTGATCGGTGATTTCAACCGTGTTTCCGTCTCCGATGTGACGAAGCTCATGGGCGGAGACGGTACGGGACGGGTACAGAGATAACAGGAGAATACCATGGACTGGATCAATGAAAAGGCAAAAACACTGAAGCAGGGTGCGATCCGCGCCATGTTTGACCGCGCAAACACCATGACCGGCGTCATTAGCCTCGGCATCGGCGAACCCGATATGCCTACGCCGAAGCTGGTCTGTGAGACCTGCAAAGAAGCACTCGACAAGGGCATCACGCACTATACGCCGAATGCCGGCACGCTCTCGTTTCGTCAGGCCATCGCGGAAAAATCCTACCTGAAGGAACTGCACTACGATCCGAACACGGAGATCATCATCACCAACGGTGGCATGGGCGCTTTGAGCCTGCTGTTCCTTGTCCTGCTGAACAAGGGGGATGAAATCCTCATTCAGGACCCGCAGTGGCTGAACTACGTGGCGCAGGTCGCGTACTGCGACGGCACGGCTGTCCGAGTTCCCACGGATCTGGAGCATAATTTTGAAATGCAGCCGGAGGCCATTGAAAAGCTCATCACACCGCACACTAAGGCTCTGATGATCAACACGCCGAACAACCCCACCGGCTCGGTCATGACGCGCGAAACGCTGGCAAAGATCGCGGAGCTGGCGGTGAAGCACGACCTGCTGGTGATCTCCGACGACGTCTACAACACACTGCTCTACGCCGGGGAAGAAGCCCCCTGCATTGCGTCCTTCCCGGGCATGAAGGAGCGCACCGTCATCGTCAACAGTTTCTCAAAGTCCTATGCAATGACCGGCTGGCGCATCGGCTTTGTCGCGGCCCCGGCGGAGATCGTCGACCGTA